>NZ_JBFUJD010000053.1:0-38622 GCF_056401555.1 Caulobacter sp. P4_E5 | reverse complement strand
GGCCAGCAGACTGTCATAGGCCCCGCCGATGACGAGCCCGACCGCGCCGGCCGCGTCGACCCGCACGCCCGGACCGCCCGGCGGGCTCCAGGCGCTGATCGTCMCGCTGGACGGCTTGACCTGGCCGTCGGCGGTCAGGGTCTCGGCGTTGACCCGAGCCTGGATGGCGACGCCGAAGGCGGGCGGGGCGGCGGTCAAGCCGAGGCGCTCCAAGGTCGCGCCGGCCGCCAGGTCGAACTGCAGCCGCACCAGGTCCAGGCCGGTGACCTCCTCGGTCACCGTATGCTCGACCTGCAGGCGCGGATTGACCTCCAGGAAGAAGGCTTCGCCCCTCGAGGAAGGGTCCGCGTCGAGCAGGAACTCGACGGTGGCCAGGCCTCGATAGCCGGCGCACAGCGCTTCGGCGTGGCGCCAGAGCTCGGCCCGCGAGAGGTCGGGCAGGACGGCCGGGGCGATCTCGACCAGCTTCTGGTTGCGGCGTTGCAGCGAGCAGTCGCGATCGCCGACGGCCAGGGCATGGAGCCCGTCACCGACGATCTGGACCTCGATGTGCCGGGCGTGGGCCAGCAGCCTCTCGGCATAGAGCCCGCCGTCGCCGAACGCGGCCAGGGCCTCGCGTTCGCAGGCGGCGAAGGCGGCGTCCAGTTCGCCGGGGTCCAGCACGGCGCGCATCCCGCGTCCGCCGCCGCCGGCCCGCGCCTTCAGCATGATCGCGCCATGCTCGGCCTGGAAGGCGCGGGCCCCCTCCAGGTCGAGCGCGCCGGTCCCGGGGATCAGCGGCGCCCCGCGCTCGGCCGCCAGGGTTCGGGCGGCGGCCTTGTCGCCGAACGTGGCTAGATGCTCGGGCGAGGGGCCGACGAAGACGATCCCGGCCTCCGCGCAGGCGCGCGCCAGGGCCGGGTTCTCCGACAGGAAGCCATAGCCGGGATGCAGGGCGTCGCAGGCTTCCGCCTTGGCCGCCGCCACGATCGCGGCGATGTCCAGATAGGCGCGCGCGCCGGCCCCGCTCAGGGCGACCGCGCGGTCGGCGGCGGCCACGTGGGGGCTTCCCGCGTCATCGGTCGCGAAGACGGCCACGCTCCCGATCCCGGCCTCCGCCGCCGCGCGGGCGATGCGGACGGCGATCTCGCCGCGGTTGGCGATCAGGACGCGGGTGAAGGACAYGGGAACTTCCTGAAATGGGCAGGCTTCATACGGCCGTTTGACGCACCATCGCCCGTCCGTCTTGACTCTCCAAGTGGAGAAGATCAGAACAAAAGTGGAACAAGGAGCGTGGAATGGCCGGATCGCGCGAGGCGCGTCTTGCGGCCCTGAGAGGCCGGATCGCCGTGATTGAAGCGGGGACTCGGACTCCGACTTCGGTCCTGCCGTTCGGCGATCCGGCTATCGACGGCTGCTTCCCGGGCGGCGGCCTGCCGCTGGGCGGCTGGCACGAGGTGACGGGCGCGGGGCTGGAGGACGAGACCGGCGCGGCGCCGGCGGCCTTCGTCGGCCTGCTGCTGAAGGCCTTGCTCGTTTCCGGGGTCAAGGCCGGAGCGGTGGTCTGGGTGGCGCGGCGCGGCGACCTGTTCGCGCCGGGCCTGGCGGGCCTGGGCTTCCCGGCCGGGCGGCTGATCCAGGTCAAGGCCCGCGACGAGGCCGAGGTGCTGTCGGTGCTGGAGGACGCCCTCTCCACTCAGGGCGTCGCGGCCGCCGTCGGCGAGGCCGAGGCGCCGGACCTGACCGCCGGCCGCCGCCTGCAACTGGCCTGCGAGAAGCGCGGCGGCCTCGGGGTGCTGCTGCATCGAAGACCCTATGGCGGACGGGCAGGGCAGGCGCGGACGGTGTCCGGCTCGGCCTCGCTCAGCCGCTGGCGCATCGCCGCCGCCCCCAGCCAGCCGGACGCCGGCGAGCTGGGCCTGGGCCCGCCCCGCTGGCGGGTCGAACTGGAACGCTGCCGGGGCGGACGTCCTGGCGGCTGGATCTTGGAGCAGTCGGATGCCGCGCATCCTTTCCGTCTGGTGTCCCAACTGGCCGATCACGACCTGGCGGCGCCGGAACCCTTGCGGCGGGCCGGGTGAGGCGACTGGCCCCCTCCGCGCTTTCAGCGCTCCTCCCCCGGAGGGGGAAGAAGGCCGTCGCTCTCCTTCTTCCCCCTCCGGGGGAGGAGGATGCGCAGCATCCGGAGGGGGCAAGCCCGAGCTCCCCTTCGCCCTGTTGGTCTCCGACCACGGAACCCGCCGCCTCGCCGCCGTGGACGAGCGCGCCCGCGCCCTGGGTCTCTCCGCCGGCCAGAAGGCCGCCGACGCCCTGGCCCTGGTCCCGGACCTGGTCACGGCCGACCACGACCCGGCCGCCGACCGCGCGGCGCTGGAGGCCTTGAGCGACTGGTGCGTGCGGTTCTCGCCGGCCGTGGCCCTCGACGGCGACGACGGCCTGCTGCTGGACATCACCGGGACCGACCACCTGTGGGGCGGGGAGGCGGCCATGCTGGTCGACCTGGTCGCGCGGCTGGCCCGCTGGGGCGTGCCGGCCCGGGCGGCGATCGCCGACACGGCCGGAGCCGCCTGGGCCTTGGCCCGGTTCGGCGACGACCTGGCCATCGCCCCGCCCGGCGGCCAGCGCGCGGCGATCCAGGACCTGCCGGTCGCGGCCCTGCGCCTGGAGGACGCCGCCGAGGCCCAGCTGCCGCGCCTGGGCCTGCACCGGGTCGGCCAGCTCTTCGCCCTGCCGCGCGCCCAGCTGGCCAAACGCTTCGGCCTGGCCCTGACCCTGCGTCTAGACCAGGCCCTGGGCGCGGCCGCCGAGGCCCTGACCTTCCGCCGGCCGGCGTCGCCGTGGTTCGATCGCCTGGCCTTCTTCGAGCCGATCAGCGCCCCCGAGGATCTGGCCCGGGTGGCCGGCGACGCCCTGGCCTTGATCTGCGCCCGGCTGGAAGCCGAGGGGCGTGGGGCCAAGCGGTTCGAGGTCGTGTTCCACCGCCTGGACGGCCGCGCCTATCCGGTGCGGGCCGGCCTGGCGCGGATCGGCCGCGACGCCCGGCGTCTGACCCGGCTGATCGTTCCCAAGCTGGACAAGGTCGATCCGGGCTTCGGCATCGAGGTGGTCACCGTCCACGCCGGCGGGGTCGAGGCCCTGGCCGCCGCTCAGGAACGCCTGGACGACGAGACGAGCAATAATCTCGACGAAACCCTGGCCCCGCTGATCGACCGGCTGGTCAACCGCCTGGGTGAGAACCGGGTCTGGCGCGCCGACCCCTATGAGAGCCACGTGCCTGAGCGCTCGGTGGTCTGCGTCGCGCCGCTGGACCCGCCGCCGGCGGCCCGCTGGGATCCCGACCGTCCGCGTCCGGTGCGGCTGTTCAAGCGGCCGGAGGCGATCACCGCCCTGGCCAAGGTGCCCGACGATCCGCCGGTGCAATTCACCTGGCGCGGCCGTTCGCACCGCGTCCGCCGCGCCGAGGGGCCCGAACGGATCGGCCAGGAATGGTGGCGCGCCGGGACCGGCGAGGGCGAGACCGGACCGGGCAAGGTCCGCGACTACTACCGCGTCGAGGACGAGGCGGGGGGGCGGTTCTGGATCTATCGGCAGGGGCTGTTCGACGGCGACGAGGCGCCGAAGTGGTGGATCCATGGCCTGTTTGGTTGAGCCTGGCTCCCCCCACCTGACCTGCTCCGCAGGTCGTCCGCCCCCAAAGGCGGGCGGAAGGCGTGCGCCCTTCTTCCCCCTCCGGGGGAGGAGGACCGAAGGCCCGGAGGGGGCCAGTCGATGACCGCCTATGCCGAACTCCAGGCCACCACCAACTTCTCGTTCCTGCGCGGGGCCTCGCACGCGGGCGAGCTGTCGCTGACGGCCGAGGCCCTGGGCCTGACGGCGGTGGGGATCACCGACCGCAACACCCTGTCCGGCGTAGTCCGGGCCTGGGCGGCGGCCGAGGCGCTGAAGGTGCGGGCCCTGACCGGCTGCCGGCTGGACTTCATGGACGGCACGCCCAGCCTGCTGTGCTACCCGACCGACCGCGAGGCGTTCGGCCGGCTGACCCGCCTTTTGACGGTCGGCCAGCGCCGGGCCGAGAAGGGCGAGTGCCACCTGATCTGGCGGGACTTCCTGGATCATTCCGACGGCCAGCTCGGTTTGATCGTGCCGCCGGCAAAGCTGGACGAGGCCTTCGAGCGCGATCTTGCCCGCATAGCCGGCGACCTGCGCGGCCGGTCGTGGCTGGCGGCCAGCCGCGCCTACGCCGCCCAGGACCTCAAGCGCCTGGCGCGGCTCGACGACCTTGGCCGAGCCGCCGGCGCGCCGATCGTGGCCACCAACGACGTCCTCTATCACGGCCCCGAGCGGCGGCCGCTGCAGGACGTGATCACCTGCGTGCGCGAGCACTGCTCGATCCACGAGGCCGGCTTCCGGCTGGAGGCCAACGCCGAGCGGCACCTGAAGTCGCCGTCCGAAATGGCCCGCCTGTTCGAGCGCTGGCCGCGCGCGGTCGAGCGCACCGTCGAGATCGTCGAGCGCATCGGCTTCGACCTCGGCCAGCTGAAGGAGGAGTATCCCGACGAGCCGGTGCCGCCCGGCAAGACGGCCATGCAGCACCTGACGGACCTGACCTGGGCCGGGGCGGCCTGGCGCTATCCCGCCGGCGTGCCCGACAAGGTCGCCGCCCAGCTCACCGAAGAGCTGCGGCTGATCGCCAAGATGGACTATCCCAACTACTTCATCACCGTGCACGACATCGTCCGCAAGGCGCGGGAGATGGGCATCCTGTGCCAGGGGCGCGGCTCGGCGGCCAATTCCTCGGTCTGCTACTGCCTGGGCGTGACGGCGATCGACCCCACCGAGCACCGGCTGCTGTTCACCCGCTTCATCTCCGAGAACCGGGGCGAGCCGCCGGACATCGACGTCGACTTCGAGCACGAGCGGCGCGAGGAGGTGATGCAGTACGTCTATGAGCGCTATGGCCGCGAGTACGCCGCCATCTGCGGGACGGTGATCCACTACCGCCCGCGCAGCGCCATCCGCGACGTCGGCAAGGCCCTGGGCTTGACCGAGGACGTGACCTCGCTGCTGGCCGGCACGGTCTGGGGCAGCTGGGGCGACGGCCTGCCCGAGGAGCATCTGAGCAACGCCGGCCTGGATCCCCAGGCGCCCGAGATCGCCCGCGCGGTCGGCCTGGCCACCGAGCTGATGGGCTTTCCCCGCCACCTGTCACAGCACGTCGGCGGCTTCGTCCTGACCAAGCGGCGGCTGGACGAGACCGTGCCGATCGGCAACGCGGCGATGAAGGACCGCACCTTCATCGAGTGGGACAAGGACGACATCGACAGCCTGAAGCTGATGAAGGTCGACGTGCTGGCCTTGGGCATGCTGACCGCCATCCAGCGGGCCATGACGATGCTGCGCAACGACCATGGCCTGGTCGAGATCCAGGACCTGGCCGACATCCCCAAGGAAGTCCCCGGCGTCTACGACATGCTGTGCGTGGCCGACAGCGTCGGGGTGTTCCAGGTCGAGAGCCGGGCCCAGATGTCGATGCTGCCGCGCTTGAGGCCGCGCAAGTTCTACGACCTGGTCATCGAGGTGGCGATCGTCCGCCCCGGCCCGATCCAGGGCGACATGGTGCACCCGTACCTGAAACGCCGCAGCGGGATCGAGCCGGTCGAATGGCCCGAGCCGTCGCCCGAGCACGGGCCGCCGGACGAGCTGTACGAGATCCTCGGCAATACCTATGGCGTGCCGCTGTTCCAGGAGCAGGCGATGAGCCTGGCCATCCACGCGGCCAAGTTCACGCCCGACGAGGCCGACGGCCTGCGCAAGGCCATGGCCACCTTCCGCAACCTGGGCACGCCGGCCGAGTACCGCGACAAGTTCGTCGAGGGCATGGCGCGGCGCGGCTACCAGCGCGACTTCGCCGAGCGCTGCTTCAAGCAGATCGAGGGCTTTGGCCACTACGGCTTTCCGGAGAGCCACGCGGCCAGCTTCGCCAAGCTGGTCTACGTCTCGGCCTGGATCAAATGGGCCTGGCCGGACGTGTTCTGCGCGGCCCTGATCAACTCCCAGCCGATGGGCTTCTACCAGCCGGCCCAGCTGGTCCGCGACGCGCGCGAGCACGGGGTCGAGGTCTTGGCCCCCGACATCCTGGCCAGCGGCTGGGACTGCGCGCTGGAAAAGGTCTCGGCCGCCTTCCAGGCGCCGAAGGTCCGCACGGACAAGATCGCCTGCCAGGACAACCGCCCTCGCTGGAAGGCCGTCCGCCTGGGCTTCCGCCAGATCAAGGGGCTGAAGGCGAAGACCGACATCCCGCCGCTGCTGAAGGCCCGCGAGGAGGGCGCGCGCACGCCCGCCGAATTCGCCCAGGCCGGCGTGCCGCAACGGGCGCTGGAGCTGCTGGCCGAGGCCGACGCCTTCGCCTCGGTCGGTCTGTCGCGGCGCGAGGCCCTGTGGGCGGTCAAGGGGCTGAAGGGCGAGCACAAGGCCCCGGTCCAGGCCCCGCTGCTGGCCGGCCTGCCGCTGTTCGAGGACCAGGTCGCCCTGCCACGGATGGCCGCGACCCAGGAGGTGGCCGAGGACTATCGCACCACCAGCCTGTCGCTGAAGGCTCACCCGGTCGGCTTCTATCGGCCCATGCTGACGCGGCGCGGGGTGATCACCGCCGAGCGGCTGCTGGCGGTCAAGGACGGCCAGCGGGTCTCGGTGGCGGGCCTCGTCCTGATCCGTCAGCGGCCGGGCACGGCCAAGGGTGTGGTGTTCGTCACCCTGGAGGACGAGACGGGGGTGGCCAACGCCGTGGTCTGGAAGGACCGCTTCGAGGCCGACCGCAATGTGGTGATGACCGCCTCGTTCCTGGTCGTCCACGGCCGGGTGCAGCGGGCCGAGAACGTCATCCACGTCGTCGCCGAGACCTTCACCGACCTCTCGGCCCACCTCTCCACGCTCCGGGACGAACCCGGCGCGCCCGCCCCCCGCGTGCGCCAGAAGGTCTCGGGTCGACTGCTGCGGAGCCGGGATTTCCACTGAAGGGGCTTGCTGGTGTGGAAATCCTCTCGTCGAGAAGGACGCGCAGGCCAGATCGGAGCCGACAAAGGTTGAACTCGGCGACAATTTGAGGTTGATCTTCCGCAGCGGGACCGTGCATGGGCGCGGAGGCTACGGAAATCGCGATGTATACGACGGCGCAACTGATTACACTCTACACGTCGATCTCCGGGCTGCCCGCCAACGCGGCCGTCAGCCTCACTCTGGACGCCTACGCTACCCAGAGCCAAATCGGCGCATGGACGGACGCCCAGGCCTTGGCGGCCGTCACCCAGATGGCGATACAGGCGAGGCCAGTCGACCCTGAACCCGAACCGGATCCGGATGTTCCGGTTCCCCAAGGCCCGTCCGCCGGCGGCAGCCTCACTACGGGACCCGCCGTGACGGACGCGACCATCGGCACGCCGCAGGCGCTGAAGACATACTATGCGTCGATCGCCCGGGTGGATTTCAACGCCATCAGCTTGGCCGACGGCGTCATACTGGAGGCCCTGGCCACCCAAGTCGGCGTCGGCCGGATCACGCCGGCCGAGGCCCTGACGGCGGTGGGCCGCCTCGCGGGGCAGGCGATCTCGGTCGCCAACCTAGCCTATCAGTTCTTCACGGGCGCTACGCCGTACGCCAGCGGCATCGACTATCTGGTGTCGCCTGACGGCGGCAATCCGTCCAATCTCAACAGCGCCTACTATCAGAGCTTCAATCTCGAGAACCGCTACATCAACTTCGCCGTCAACCTGGGTAGGTTCGGCGAAGGGCAGGCGCGCTTCGCCGCGGCGTATGGCGGGCTGTCGCTGGCCGACGCCCTGACCAAGGCCTATGCCGAGATATTCGGGGCCGCCCCCACCGACGCCAAGGTTCACGAACTGCTGGACGCCTCTTTGGCCGTCGGCGGCCAAACCATGACCCGCGCCCAGTACTTCGCCCTCTATGGCCAGGACGGGGCGGACGGGATCGGGACCAAGGCGGCGATGGTCGGCTGGCTGCTGGCCGAGGCCGCCAAGGCGGATACAGGCCCCTACGCCGAGGCCCAGGACGCCTTTCTCGTGGATCTCGGCCGCGATGGCGTGGCCCGCTTCCATGTTGACTTGCTGGGCGCCTACGGACCGCACGTGGCCGCTCCGGCCGGGGCGACCATCACCTTCGGCCATGACCAGTCGGTCTCGCCGACCGCGTCCGACGCCACGTTGCGCAGCGGTGACAATAGCGACGCGATCACCGGGACGAGCGGCCTGGGCGCGAGCCAAATCGTCAGCACTGGCGGGGGCGACGATCGTGTCACGGTCACGGGCGTGGTCGACGGCAAGATCCAGCTGGGCGACGGCGACTCGGTAGTCACCCTGCAGGACGGCCTGGGCGCGACCGGCTCGGTGACGTTCGGACGCGGAAACAACACCGTCTATCTGGGTGGGGTCGCCCAGGCGGGCGCCAGCATCTCGGCGGCGGGAACCAACAACACGCTGCATCTGACGACCGCGTCGGCCAACGTGCCGGGTACGGTGACCGGCTTCCAGACCATCGTGCTGGACGCGCCGGCGGCCGGCTTCAACGGCGTCAAGGGCGCTCAGGTCATCTACGACATGGTTCCGTCGACGTTCGGCGACGCCGCAGTCTATATCGCCACCCACAACCACGAAACCGTGGTGCTGAAGAACACCAGCAACGGCGTTCGCATCGAAGACTATTCGGCGGCGGGCGCCAGCAATATCGAGATCCACCTCGACCATTTCACTGGCGCGCCCAGCACGAACGTCTCCTATCGCAACAACCCGCCGTTCAGCGTCGGGTATTCGGCCGACGGCGGGTCGATCACGATCGCCAGCCGCGCCGACCACTTCATCCAGAACGGCGACGGCAAGGTGAGCCTGTACGTCGACAGTGACAGCACCGCCGGGATGATCTTCGGCTACGTCCCTATTTCCATGCTGGGCGGCTCAGGCATGTTGTCGATCCCCACGCTGGAGATCCGCGGCGTGGGCAAGCTGACCGCCCAGGTCTTCGAGACCTTCCGCAATGTCGACGCCAGCCGGGGCGGGGATTTCAACCTGACCTACGCGGTGAGCGGTCTACCCAGCCTGGACCAGCTCAAGACCGCGACCCCGGGAACTTTCCGCTTCTCAGACGGGACCAATTTCCTGTCGGTCTCCCTCGGCCACGGGGCCGACCACGCCTACGCCGCGCCGACCAAATTCGTCCTGGGCGCTGGCGTCGACACCTTCGCCGTGACCAAGGGCGCGCTGGGCCTGAACAATCTCGCGATCGCCGACCAGTCCGTTGTCGTCACGGCGGAGGTGGCGGGGTTCCAGAAGGGCGTCGACCACCTGGTGCTGGACGCGATCAGCCACGGCGTGATCGTCGACGTCCAGGCCCATGTCGCGGGGGCGACCTCGCTGACCCAGGCCTTGGTCCAGGTCTCGGCCAAGGTCGGAGCCGACGGGCTGGCGGTGTTCACCTATGGCGGCGACACCTATGTCTACCTGCAGAGTGTTCTGTCGGGCCTGGATACGGGCGACGGCCTGATCAAGCTGACCGGCGTCACGGGCCTGTCGGTCGTCACGGGATCGGCGACGGGCGACATCCACTGGGCCTGAGTCCTTTGACTCCACGTCCCCCGCCTGCTACACGCCGCGCCTCGCTCCCGGACCTCGTCCTTAAACCCTAGGCACTTGGGGCGTGCTCGTCGTTAGGCGGGCTCAAATCCGTGGGAGGGACGCCAAGCCCGCACCACGGCTCACCAGCGGGGGCTTCGGCCCTCACGAGAGGATACTATGGCTAAAAAGATCCTGGGCTACATCAAGCTCCAGGTGAAGGCTGGCTCGGCCACGCCTTCGCCCCCCATCGGCCCGGCTCTGGGTCAACGCGGCGTCAACATCATGGGCTTCTGTAAGGAGTTCAACGCGCGCACCGAGAACGTCGAAAAGGGCACGCCCCTGCCGACCGTGATCACCGTCTACCAAGACAAGTCGTTCACCTTCGTCACCAAGACGCCTCCGGCGACGCACTTCCTGAAGCAGATCACCGGCCTGAAGTCGGGTGCGAAGCTGACCGGTCGCGAGACCGTCGGTGAAGTCACGCGCACCCAGCTGCGCGAGATCGCCGAAAAGAAGATGAAGGACCTGAACGCCAACGACATCGAGGCCGCGGCCAAGATCATCGAAGGCTCCGCCAAGGCCATGGGCCTGAAGATCGTGGAGGCCTAAGTCATGGCTAAGCAACCCAAGCGCATCCAGGCCTGGACCGGCGACCGTGAGGCCGCCCACGCCCTTCCCGACGCCATCAAGCTGGTGAAGGAAAACGCCAAGGCCAAGTTCGACGAGTCGATCGAGATCTCGGTGAACCTGGGCGTTGACCCGCGTCACGCCGACCAACAGGTCCGTGGCGTCGTGAACCTGCCGTCGGGCACCGGCCGCGACGTCCGCGTCGCCGTCTTCGCCAAGGACGCCAAGGCGGCCGAAGCCATCGCGGCGGGCGCCGAGCACGTCGGCGCCGAGGATCTGTACGAAAAGATCAACGGCGGCTTCATGGACTTCGACCGCGTCATCGCGTCGCCGGACATGATGGCCCTGGTCGGTCGCCTCGGTAAGGTGCTGGGCCCGCGCGGCCTGATGCCGAACCCGAAGGTCGGCACCGTGACCCCGAACGTCGGCCAAGCCGTCAAGGACGCCAAGGGCGGCGCCGTGGAATTCCGCGTCGAAAAGGCCGGTATCGTTCACGCCGGCATCGGCAAGGCCTCGTTCACCGAGGAAGCCCTGCTGATCAACGTCAAGGCGCTGATCGAAGCCCTGAACCGCTCGAAGCCGTCGGGCGCCAAGGGCATCTACATCAAGCGTATCGGCCTGTCCTCGACCATGGGTCCGGGCTTCAAGGTCGACACCGCCTCGGTCGCTTAAACAGCCTTCGAGTCTAGACTTCGGGACGGGCGCTGGAGCGATCCAGCGCCCGTCTTGCGTTCGGGCGGTGGTTTGGCGCGCCAGTGGTCCAGGTGGTAGTTTGCAATTCGTCTAGTCGGAGAGGTTCTTCGTGACGCTGCACATCGCCAATCCCGAGGTATGCGCGCTGGTGAAGCAGCTGTCCGAAGCGTGGGGCGTCAGCATGAACCAAGCCGTGAAAATCGCGGCCAAGGAAGCCTTGGCGCGACGCGCAGGTTTGGCCGAGCATCAGGCGGATCCGGGGCGGGACAGTCTGGAGTCTCTATGACCGGCCACACCTTCGACGTCGCCGTGATCGGCGGCGGGCCGGCCGGGCTGATGGCGGCCGAGACCATCGCCAATGCGGGCCGCTCGGTGGCCGTGTTCGAGAAGATGCCGACCTTCGGGCGCAAGTTCCTGATGGCTGGACGCGGCGGGCTTAACCTCACCCATTCGGAAGACTTCGAGCGGTTCGTCGGGCGCTACGGCGCGCGGGCTGGCGCGCTGGCGCCGATGCTGGAAGCGTTCTCCCCGAAGGACCTGGTCGCCTGGGCCGAGGGCCTGGGGCAGCCGACCTTCGTCGGGGCCAGCGGCCGGGTGTTTCCCAAGGCGATGAAGGCCTCGCCGCTGCTGCGGGCCTGGCTGGCGCGGCTGGAAGGGCTGGGCGTCCAGCTGCGCACGCGGGCCGAGTGGACGGGCTGGAGCCCCGACGGCGGCCTCCTGATCAACGGCGAGGTCGTGCGCGCCCGGGCGGTGGTCCTGGCCCTGGGCGGGGCCAGCTGGGCCAAGCTAGGGTCGGACGCGGCCTGGGTTCCGGCCTTGGAAGGCGAGGGCGTGGCCGTCGCCCCGTTCCGCGCCGCCAACTGCGGCTTCGACGTCGCCTGGAGCGACCTGTTCCGCGAGCGCTTCGCCGGCGAGCCGCTGAAGAACGTCGCCCTGCGCTACGGCGATCGGGTCGCGCGCGGCGACGCCATGGTCGCGGGCTATGGCCTGGAAGGCGGGGCGGTCTACGCCCTGGCGGCCTGCCTGCGCGACGCGGTCGAGGCGGCGGGCCGCGCGACTCTGACCATCGACCTGCGTCCCGACCTGCCCGTCGAGATCCTGGAGCGCCGGCTGCGTGGTCCGCGTGGGGGCCAGAGTCTGGCCAACTTCCTGCGCAAGGCGGTCAAGCTGTCGCCGGTCGAGGTCAATCTGCTGCGCGAGGCCCACGGCCTGGACCTGCCCTCCGAACCGGGATCCATCGCGGCGGTGATCAAGGCCGCGCCGATCTCGCTGACCGGGGTCCAGCCTTTGGACCGCGCCATCTCGGCGGCTGGCGGCGCGCGGTTCGAGAGCCTGGACGGCCTGGCCCTCCAGCGCCGCCCCGACGTGATCCTGGCCGGCGAGATGCTGGATTGGGAAGCGCCGACCGGCGGCTACCTGCTGCAGGCCTGTTTCGCGACGGGCGTGGCGGCGGGGAGGGCGGCGGTGGGTGCGTGTGAAATCCCTCTCTCATAGAGAGAGGGAGGGGCCCACGCGAAGCGTGGGAGGGTGAGAGGTTTCACCGCCGGCCGGTAAATCCCTGTTTGTTTCTTCCGCTGAGCGCCCCAAGGGGTCGAGTGCGGGTTCTCGCGGTGGGTGAGAGACGCCCGTCTGAGTTCCGTTCGGAGAGAGTGTAACCTCTCACCCTCCCACCGCCTACGGCGGCGGGCCCCTCCCTCTCTCTATGAGAGAGGGATTTTGTTCTTCCTACTTCATCGCCGCCCGGATCCGCGCCGCCATGGCCTCCAGGTCCTTCGGATCGGCGACCGCGTTCTCGGCCAGGTACACCGGCTTGCCGGCGATGCGGGGGATCACGTGGACGTGCAGGTGCGGCACGCTCTGGCCGACGCCGTTGTTCTGCAGGACCATGAAGCCCTCCAACCCAAGGGCGTCGACCTGGGCCTGGCCAACCCTTTGGGCCACGGCCATGACCTTGGCCAGGTCCTTGGGGTCGATCTCCAGGAGATTGCGGGCCTTGGAGGTCTTGGAGATCACCAGCACGTGGCCGGCCTCCAGCGGGGCGCGGTCCATGAAGGCCAGGACGTCGGCGTCCTCATAGACTTTGTAGGCCGGCAGCTCGCCGCGGATGATCCGGGCGAA
Source organism: Caulobacter sp. P4_E5 (assembly GCF_056401555.1). Taxonomy (NCBI): domain Bacteria; kingdom Pseudomonadati; phylum Pseudomonadota; class Alphaproteobacteria; order Caulobacterales; family Caulobacteraceae; genus Caulobacter; species Caulobacter sp. P4_E5. Next base: position 25,585 of record NZ_JBFUJD010000053.1, on the reverse strand, counting down.
GACGTTGTTCGGATCATAGGCGCCCTTCAGCGGCGGGAAGGGCGTGGTGGCCGCGCTGTTCGGCTCGAACCGGGCCAGCCAGCGGATCACTTCGCTCTCCAGCGCGATGCGCGCATCCGAGAAGCTGTGGTCGGTGGCCATGTAGGTCTCGGTCAAGGCTTTCGCCCCGGCCGCGCGGGCAGCGGCAGCCAGCCTGCGCGTGGTGGGCGCGCCGGCGAATTCGGCCCCGATCATCAGCACCGGCCGATCGGCGATCCGGGCGCTGAGCTTTTCCAGGTCCAGCGCCTCCGCGTCGCGTTCGATCTCGGCGACCAAGGCTTCCGGCGTCGCGGCCAGGGGCGCTGTGTCAGGGCGCATCCCCTCGATCGCCGCCTTGCGGGCCTGGTCGCTGATGATCCCGGCCGTCTCCTTGCCGATGTCCCAGGCGTCGATCAGCACAACCCCGGCCACGCGCGGCTCGGCGGCGACGGCGTCGGCGGCCATGAAGCCGCCCATGCTGTGGCCGGCCACCACGATCCGCGCGAGATCGACGTGGTACTTGGCGGCGTTGGCCGGATCCAGCAGGAAGGCCACGGCCGCCTCGCCGTCGGCCCGCGCCCCGGCGAAGCTGAACTTGCCCTGGCTGCCCCACGCGCCGCGATAATTGATCCGCATGGCGTTCCAGCCGGCCCGGCGAACGGCTTGCAAGAGGTCGATGTTGGTCTCGTTGCCGGGAAAGCCGTGCAGGAACAGCATCGTCGGATGCGGCTGGTCCCCGGAGGCCAGGTACATCAGGGCGTTGACCTTCGACCCGGCGATCTCGACCTGGAAGGCGGCCATGTCGGCCGGATGGTCCTTGTCGCGCGGCGGGTCGGCGACCACGGCCTTGGGGATCGGCGGGGCCTTCAGCTCGGCCAGGGCGGGAGCGGCGATGGCCGCACCCAACAGCACGGCCCCCAGAAACAGGGCGCGGCCCCCGGCGATAAGCTTGCGAGTCATGTGACGCCCGTCCCCATTTGATCGCCATCGATAATCCAGAAAGCCGCGGCCGATGGAAGGGGCCGACGCGCTGCTGCCAATCGGCGGATGCGGCGTTGCTACGGCTAGGGCATCAAAAGCAACGGAGGACGCCATGGCTTCGATTCACAAGGACATCCTGATCGACGCCTCGCCCGAGGCGGTGTGGGACGCCGTGCGCGATATCGGCAAGATCCACGAGCGCCTGTGCCCGGGTTTCGTCATCGATACGAAACTGGTCGACGACGGCGCGGCCCGCATGGTGACCTTCGGCAACGGCATGACGGTCAAGGAGGTGATCGTCGATAGCGACGATGCGCGCCGCCGCCTGGTCTGGACGGTGGAGAGCGAACGGCTCACGCACCACAATGGGGTGATGCAGGTCGAGGGCGCCGGCGAGGGCCGCGCCCGCGCCGTGTGGACCGCCGACGTCCTGCCCCACGCGGCGGCCGAGACGGTGGGGCCGATGATGGAGATGGGGCTGGCGGCGATGAAGAAGAAGTTGGAGGGGTAGGGCGAAATTCCCTCTCCCCTTGCGGGAGAGGGTGGCCCGCGAAGCGGGTCGGGTGAGGGGGTGATGGACGGAGACGCTGCTGGGGCGGACGCCGCCGGGTCCCAAGCCGACAGGACTATCGACCCCTCATCCGACCGCCTTCGGCGGCCACCTTCTCCCGCATGGGGAGAAGGAAGGAGGTGTTGATCTCATAGCCATCTTCGTCTATACGCCGCGCCTTCTCCGTTGGACTCAGGTCTGGCGGCGATCCTGTTTGAGAACTGCGGGGCGTGGGGTCACCAACGCCGTAATCGAGGAAGAGCCCTTCCTCGCCGTCGGGAGACAGGGATAGAGACGCCGACGCTCTCCTGCCCATGGACTTCTGTCCAGGACAGACACGCGGCCGACTTTCCTTGGAACAGGCTGATGCAGCTCGCTTGCGGGAGCGATCCCGCGTGTGAACCGCATTTGGCTGCCGGAATGGTCCGGCCGCTGTAATTGAGTAGGAGACCGCAATGGACCGCGCTCAAAAGCAGGAGTCGATTGAATCGCTGAAAAGCGTGTTCACCGATGCCGGCGCTGTCGTCGTGACCCACTATATGGGTCTGACCGTTGCGGAAATGACCGACCTTCGTCTTCGCCTCCGCAAGGAAGGCGCCGCGATCAAGGTTGTGAAGAACACCCTGGCCCTCAAGGCTCTGGACGGCAAACTTGGTGATACGGGCTCCGCCCTGTTCACCGGTCCTGTCGCCATCGCCTACGGCCCGGACGCCGTCTCGGCCGCGAAGATCGCGGTGCAGTACGCCAAAGAAAACGACAAGCTCAAGATTGTCGGTGGCGTTCTGGACCAGACCAACGTGCTCGACGAAGCCGGCGTGCGTGCTCTGGCGACCCTGCCGTCGCTGGACGAACTGCGTGGCAAGCTTATCGGCCTCATCCAGGCTCCGGCGACCAAGATCGCTGGCGTCCTGCAGGCCCCGGCTGCCCAGCTGGCTCGCGTTTTCAACGCCTACGCGACCAAAGACGCCGCGTAACGGTCATCCCCGCATCTATCCCAATCTCTCTAAGGAACTGACACATGTCCAAGCTCGATAAGCTGGTTGAAGAACTGTCCACCCTGTCGGTGCTCGAAGCCGCCGAACTCTCGAAGCTGCTGGAAGAAAAGTGGGGCGTCTCGGCCGCCGCTCCGGTCGCCGTCGCCGCCGCTGGTGGCGCCGCTGCTCCGGTTGAAGCCGCTGAAGAGCAAACCGAATTCACCGTCGTCCTGACGGACGGTGGCGACAAGAAGATCAACGTGATCAAGGAAGTCCGCGGCGTCCGTCCGGACCTCGGTCTGAAGGAAGCCAAGGACCTGGTCGAAGGCGCTCCGCAGAACGTCGTCGAAAACGTCTCGAAGCAACAAGCCGACGAAGTCGCCAAGAAGCTGACCGAAGCCGGCGCCAAGGTCACCATTAAGTAATCCGCTTCCCACGATCGTGGGGAATGGGTTCCTTTTGGAACTGGTGAAACGGGCCCGGAGGGAAACCTCCGGGCCCGTTTTGCTTTGGGCGGTGGTGCGGTCCGGGAGGGTGCGAGCGGTCGTTCGGAATCCCTCTCTCATAGAGAGAGGGAGGGGCCCGCCGCGAAGCGGTGGGAGGGTGAGAGGTTTCACCGCTGGCGGGAAGGCTCGAGACAATCAGTTCGCTCCCAAAACTCCGACCTCTCCGGCGAAGGGGGGGGGGCTCCGTCCGGCGAGGTCGTAACCTCTCACCCTCCCATGCTGCGCATGGGCCCCTCCCTCTCTCTATGAGAGAGGGTTTTGGGCGCCTAAAATGGTCTCTTGCGCCAATGGCGATTTGGCTCGAAGCCAAGGGCCAGGCTTGGCCGAAGGATCACTTCGTGAATCGCAGACACTTGATCGCCGCCGCCGCGGCCCTGGCCGCCGGCCCCGCCTTCGCCGGCGACGGCTTCGGCGGCCTCCGCATCCCGCCTCGACGACCGACAGCGAACTGCGCGGCCTGTCGCTGACGGGTGGCAAGACGTACTGGGCGTCGGGCTCCAAGGGCTGGCTCGTTCGCGGACACAACGAGCGGCAAGAGCCGATCCGCATCATCGGCGCCGAGGCGCTGGACTTCCGGGGCCTGCACGCCTTCGACGACGACCACGTGCTGGCCATGAGCGCGGGGCCCGGCGAGGCCTCGCAGCTGTGGCGCACCAGGGACGGCGGCAAGACGTGGAAGCGCCTGGCGGTCAACCAAGACCCGGCCGGCTTCTGGGACTCGATCGCCTTCGTCGACGGCAAGCGCGGCTTCATCCTGGGCGATCCGACGCAGGGCCGCTTCACGGTGCTCTACACCGACGACGGCGGCGAGACCTGGGCGCGGCTGCCGGACAAGGGTGTGCCGCTGGCCGCGGCGGGGGAGGGCGCTTTCGCGGCCAGCAACGGCTGCGTCGCCCTGGGCCGTCGCGCCCAGGTCGCCTTCTGCACCGGCGGCGGCGGGCGGGCGCGGGTCTATCTGTCGCGCGGCGGCGGCGGGGTCTTCGTGCCGATCGACACGCCGATCGCCGGCGACGCCCCCTCGCGCGGCGCCTTCGCCGTGGCGTTCGGCAAGCACGGCGAGCTGTGGGTCTGCGGCGGCGACTACAAGAACCCCAAGGCCGAGGGCGTGACCCTGGCGCGGCTGGACCCGGGTCGGGTCACCTTCGAGCCGGTCGCCGCGCCGCCCGGCTACCTGTCCAGCGTTTCGGTCTCGGGATCGACGGTGATGGCCACGGGCTTGGCCGGCACGATCGTCAGTCGCGACGGCGGGGCGTTCCAGCGGGTCTCGGCCGCGCCGTTCAACACCGTCCGCCTGACGGGTCCGCGCAAGGCCGTGCTGGCGGGGCCTAGGGGTTCGATTGGTCTGTGGTCCGTCTAGGCGCGGCCGCCCCGGCCAGAGGTTCGTCGAGCCGCCGGACCTCGATGTACTTTTCCTCGAAGTCTGCCTCGCCGAAGAAGCTGGCGAACGGCACGTCGGCGGCGTCGCGGCCGAAGGCGATCGGGATCAGGCCCGACAGCGGCGCCAGGCGCGTGGCGTCGAACGTGCGCCAGCGCCCGTCCAGATAGACCTGGAACACCGCGTGGAAGTCCGGCGGGTCCAGCCGCCACGCGTAGCAGGAGACGAACCGGGCTGGCAGGTCCAGCGCGCGGCACAGGGCGACGCCGAGGTGGGCGTAGTCCCGGCAGACGCCGCGCCGCTCCACCAGGGTGTCGATGGCCCAGGTGGCGCCGGTCGTGGCGCCGGCCTCATAGGTGACGTGGCCGCTGATCCAGTCGGCGATCGCCTGGGCCTGGGCCAGGCCCGAGGTCAGGGCGCCGAACGAGTCGGTGGCGAAGGCCGCCAGCCGGTCCGACGGGCAATAGCGGCTGGGGTTCAGATAGGGCAGCACGTCGAGCGGCAGGTCGTTGACGCTGGCCGCGTTCAGGCCGGATTGGTGATCAACCTGGGCCAGGCTCAGCACCGTCGCCGCGTAGGCCAGTTCCAGCTGGCCGGGCTGGGCCAGGAAGCGCACGAAGCGGTTGCCGGCGAAGCGATCGACGAAGAACTCCGCCGCCAGTCCGGGCGGCAAGGTGATCGTCTCGTCCAGGACGGACTGCTCGGCGCCGTCGGCCGCCTGCACGGCCAGGATGAAGCTGGTGGGGGTGCGGACCTCGTAGCGAAGCCGGCAGTCGATCGTGAAGCGCACGGGATAGCTCCGCGTCCCCGACGCCCTGGCGGCGGCGCGGTCCGGCCCGCATAAGGCGCGGCGCGGGAAAAGGGTTCCCGGGAACGACCCGGACCGTGGCGCGCTAAGCCCGGGCTTACAAGGCCGCTTAGCAAGCCAGGGACCCGCCATGCTGAAAATCGCCGCCGTCCTGCTCGTCCTGGTGATCGTGTTCGGGGTGCTCGGCTTCGTCGTGAACGTCGCCGGCGCGATCACCAAGGCCGCCTTCTTCGTCTGCCTGATCGCCCTGGGGGTGTCGCTGGTGATGAAGCTGGTGCGGAAGACGTAGCGCTACCTCGCCAACGCGATACGCGAAAATCCCTCTTCCATAGGGAGAGGGAGGGGCCCGCGCCGCAGGCGTGGGAGGGTGAGAGGTTTCACCGCCGGCCGGAAAATCCCAGGGTCCCTCAGCTCCGACCTCCCTGGCGAAGGCCGGGGTCCAGATCCAGCCTGAGCGGCTTGGATGTTCGCGCTCGAATGCCAGCCAAGAACTCAAGCGACGGTGGGCTCGATCTGGGCCCCGGCTTTCGCCGGGGAGATCGGGAGAAAGAGGGTTATTCCGCGAGGCTGTAACCTCTCACCCTCCCACCGCTGCGCGGCGGGCCCCTCCCTCTCTCTATGAGAGAGGGAAAGCGCGGTATTTACCCTCTCTTACGAATTCCCCTTTCCTTACGCGCCGGGTTCCCCTATATCCCCGCGTTCACGAAGACATTCGGCGGAGTGCCTGCGCACGTCCGTATACGCCCCGAGGCGCGATCAGCCGCCCTCCGATCCGCGCGAAGGGGCGCCCGTCAGGCTTCCGGTCCCGGTCGCCTAACAGGGGAATTCCAGCGTCCGCGGCTCTCCAATTGGGAGAGCAGCGAGGGTGGACGCTAAGGACAACCGAATTCACGCGCGGACTCTATCCGCGCCCAGGGAAAAAACATGGCGCAATCCTTCACCGGTAAGAAGCGGATCCGGAAGTCGTTCGGCCGCATCCCCGAAGCTGTGCAGATGCCGAACCTGATCGAGGTTCAGCGCTCTTCCTACGAACAGTTCCTGCAGCGCGAGGTCCGTCCGGGCCAGCGCCGCGACGAGGGCGTCGAGGCGGTCTTCAAGTCGGTGTTCCCGATCAAGGACTTCAATGAACGCGCGGTGCTCGAATACGTCTCGTACGAATTCGAAGAACCCAAGTACGACGTCGAGGAATGCATCCAGCGCGACATGACCTTCGCGGCGCCGCTGAAGGTCAAGCTGCGCCTGATCGTGTTCGAGACGGAAGAAGAAACCGGCGCCCGCTCGGTCAAGGACATCAAGGAGCAGGACGTCTACATGGGCGACATCCCGCTCATGACGGACAAGGGCACCTTCATCGTCAACGGCACCGAGCGCGTCATCGTCTCGCAGATGCACCGCTCGCCGGGCGTGTTCTTCGACCACGACAAGGGCAAGACCCACGCCTCGGGCAAGCTGCTGTTCGCCGCCCGTGTGATCCCGTACCGCGGCTCGTGGCTGGACTTCGAGTTCGACGCCAAGGACATCGTCTACGTCCGCATCGACCGTCGCCGCAAGCTGCCGGCCACGACCTTCCTCTATGCCCTGGGCATGGACGGCGAAGAGATCCTGACCACGTTCTACGACGTCGTCCCGTTCGAGAAGCGCGAAGGCGGCTGGGCCACCCCGTACAAGCCCGAGCGCTGGCGCGGCGTGAAGCCGGAGTTCCCGCTGGTCGACGCCGACACCGGTGAGGAAATCGCTCCGGCCGGCACCAAGATCACCGCTCGCCAGGCCAAGAAGTTCGCCGACGCGGGTCTGAAGACCCTGCTGCTGGCCCCCGAGGCCCTGACTGGCCGCTACCTGGCCCGCGACGCCGTCAACTTCCAGACCGGCGAGATCTATTCGGAAGCCGGCGACGAGCTGGACGTTCCGGCGATTCAGGCCCTGGCCGACCAAGGCTTCAGCACCATCGACGTGCTGGACATCGACCACGTCACGGTCGGCGCCTACATGCGCAACACCCTGCGCGTGGACAAGAACGCCGTCCGCGAGGACGCGCTGTTCGACATCTATCGCGTCATGCGTCCGGGCGAGCCGCCGACGGTGGAAGCCGCCGAGGCGATGTTCAAGTCGCTGTTCTTCGACGCCGAGCGCTACGACCTGTCGTCGGTGGGCCGCGTGAAGATGAACATGCGTCTCGAGCAAGAGGTGTCGGACGAAGTCCGCATCCTGCGCAAGGACGACGTCCTGGCCGTGCTGAAGGTCCTGGTGGGCCTGCGCGACGGTCGCGGCGAAATCGACGACATCGACAACCTGGGCAACCGTCGCGTCCGCTCGGTGGGCGAACTGCTGGAAAATCAGTACCGCGTCGGCCTGCTGCGCATGGAACGCGCGATCAAGGAACGCATGAGCTCGGTCGATATCGACACGGTCATGCCGCACGACCTGATCAACGCCAAGCCGGCCGCGGCCGCCGTCCGTGAATTCTTCGGCTCCTCGCAGCTGTCGCAGTTCATGGACCAAACGAACCCGCTGTCGGAAATCACCCACAAGCGTCGTCTCTCGGCCCTCGGCCCGGGCGGTCTGACCCGCGAGCGCGCCGGCTTCGAAGTCCGCGACGTTCACCCGACCCACTACGGCCGGATCTGCCCGATCGAAACGCCGGAAGGCCCGAACATCGGCCTGATCAACTCGCTGGCCACCCATGCTCGCGTCAACAAGTACGGCTTCATCGAGAGCCCGTACCGTCGCGTGAAGGACGGCAAGCCGCAGGACGAAGTCGTCTACATGTCGGCGATGGAGGAATCCAAGCACGTCATCGCCCAGTCCAACATCGCGGTGTTGAACGGCGAGATCGTCGACGACCTGGTCCCGGGCCGTATCAATGGCGAGCCGACCCTCCTGCAAAAGGAGATGGTCGACCTGATGGACGTGTCGCCGCGCCAAGTCGTGTCGGTGGCCGCCGCCCTGATCCCGTTCCTCGAAAACGATGACGCCAACCGCGCCCTCATGGGCTCGAACATGCAACGTCAGGCCGTGCCGCTGGTGCAGTCCGACGCGCCGCTGGTCGGCACCGGCATGGAAGCCGTCGTCGCCCGCGACTCGGGCGCGGTCGTGATCGCCAAGCGCACCGGCGTCGTCGAGCAGATCGACGGCACCCGGATCGTCATCCGCGCCACCGAAGAAACCGACGCCGCCCGTTCGGGCGTCGACATCTACCGGATGGCGAAGTTCCAGCGCTCGAACCAGTCGACCTGCATCAACCAGCGCCCGCTGGTGAAGGTGGGCGACCGGATCGTCGCCGGCGACATCATCGCCGACGGCCCGTCGACCGAGCTGGGCGAACTGGCCCTGGGCCGCAACGCGCTCGTCGCGTTCATGCCCTGGAATGGCTACAACTTCGAAGACTCGATCCTGATCTCCGAACGCATCGTCCGCGACGACGTCTTCACCTCGATCCACATCGAGGAATTCGAAGTCATGGCCCGCGACACGAAGCTCGGCCCGGAAGAAATCACCCGCGACATCCCGAACGTCGGCGAGGAAGCCCTGCGCAACCTCGACGAAGCCGGCATCGTGGCGATCGGCGCCGAGGTCCAGCCGGGCGACATCCTGGTCGGCAAGGTCACGCCGAAGGGCGAAAGCCCGATGACGCCGGAAGAAAAGCTGCTGCGCGCCATCTTCGGTGAAAAGGCCTCGGACGTCCGCGACACCAGCCTGCGCCTGCCCCCGGGCGTCGCCGGCACGATCGTCGACGTGCGCGTGTTCAACCGTCACGGCGTCGACAAGGACGAACGCGCCCTGGCCATCGAACGCGCCGAGATCGACCGTCTGGGCAAGGACCGCGACGACGAGTTCGCGATCCTGAACCGCAACATCTCGGGCCGTCTGAAGGAACTGCTGATCGGCAAGGTCGCGCTGTCGGGCCCCAAGGGCCTGTCGCGCGGCGAGATCACCGTCGAGGGCCTGTCGCAGGTCGCCTCGGGCATGTGGTGGCAGATCGCCCTGGAAGACGAAAAGGCGATGGGCGAACTCGAGTCGCTGCGCCGCCTGTTCGACGAGAACCGCAAGCGCCTCGACCGTCGTTTCGAAGACAAGGTCGACAAGCTGCAACGCGGCGACGAACTGCCTCCGGGCGTCATGAAGATGGTCAAGGTCTTCGTGGCCGTGAAGCGCAAGCTGCAGCCGGGCGACAAGATGGCCGGCCGTCACGGCAACAAGGGCGTCATCTCGCGCATCCTGCCGATCGAGGACATGCCGTTCCTCGCCGACGGGACGCACGTCGACGTCGTTCTGAACCCGCTGGGCGTGCCCTCGCGCATGAACGTCGGTCAGATCTTCGAGACCCACCTCGGCTGGGCCTGCGCCAACCTCGGCAAGCAGATCACCAACCTGCTGGAAGACTGGCAGCACGGTGGCCAGAAGGACGCCCTGGTGACGCGCCTGCGCGACATCTACGGCCCGGACGAAGAACTGCCGGACACCGAAGAGGGTCTGGTCGAACTGGCTCGTAACCTCGGCAAGGGCGTTCCGATCGCCACGCCGGTGTTCGACGGCGCGCGCATGGACGACATCGAGGGTCACCTCGAAATGGCCGGCGTCAACAAGTCGGGTCAGTCGATCCTGTTCGACGGCCTGACCGGCGAGCAGTTCAAGCGTCCGGTCACGGTCGGCTACATCTACATGCTGAAGCTGCACCACCTGGTCGACGACAAGATCCACGCCCGTTCGATCGGCCCGTACTCGCTGGTCACGCAACAGCCGCTGGGTGGTAAGGCCCAGTTCGGCGGTCAGCGCTTCGGGGAAATGGAAGTGTGGGCTCTGGAAGCCTACGGCGCGGCCTACACCCTGCAGGAAATGCTGACGGTGAAGTCCGATGACGTGGCCGGCCGGACCAAGGTCTACGAGTCGATCGTCCGCGGCGACGACACGTTCGAAGCCGGTATCCCGGAAAGCTTCAACGTGCTGGTCAAGGAAATGCGCTCGCTCGGCCTGAACGTCGAGCTGGAGAACAGCTGATCCGGATCTCCCTCCTTCGCCTGAACGGCGGAGGAGGGGCCTCCCGTCAGCCCTCTCCGACTTTGAATTTTCGCGGGAAGTCCCCGCAGAAGGAATCAAGATGAACCAGGAAGTCCTGAACATCTTCAATCCGGTCCAGGCCGCTCCGACCTTCGACCAGATCCGTATCTCGCTGGCCTCGCCGGAAAAGATCCGCTCGTGGTCGTTCGGTGAGATCAAGAAGCCCGAGACCATCAACTACCGCACGTTCAAGCCCGAGCGTGACGGCCTGTTCTGCGCCCGTATCTTTGGCCCGACCAAGGACTACGAATGCCTGTGCGGCAAGTACAAGCGCATGAAGTACAAGGGCATCATCTGCGAGAAGTGCGGTGTCGAAGTCACCCTGGCCCGCGTCCGTCGCGAGCGCATGGGCCACATCGAGCTGGCCTCGCCGGTCGCCCACATCTGGTTCCTGAAGTCGCTGCCGTCGCGTATCGCCATGATGCTCGACATGCCGCTGAAGGACATCGAACGGGTCCTGTACTTCGAATACTACATCATCACCGAGCCGGGCCTGACCCCGCTGAAGCAGCACCAGCTGCTCAGCGAGGACGACTACATGCGCGCCCAGGAAGAGTACGGCGACGACAGCTTCACCGCCGAGATCGGCGCCGAGGCGGTCCAGAACCTGCTCAAGGCGATCGACCTCGAGAAAGAGGCCGAGAAGCTGCGCGAAGAGCTGGCGGGCAACCCGTCGGACATGAAGCAGAAGAAGTTTTCGAAGCGCCTGAAGATCCTGGAAGCCTTCCAGGAGTCGGGCAACCGTCCGGAGTGGATGGTGCTGACGGTCGTCCCGGTCATCCCGCCGGAACTGCGTCCGCTGGTGCCGCTGGACGGCGGCCGCTTCGCGACCTCGGACCTGAACGACCTGTATCGCCGGGTCATCAACCGTAACAACCGCCTGAAGCGCCTGATCGAGCTGCGCGCCCCCGACATCATCATCCGCAACGAAAAGCGGATGCTGCAGGAGTCGGTCGACGCCCTGTTCGACAACGGCCGTCGCGGTCGCGTCATCACCGGCGCCAACAAGCGTCCGCTGAAGTCGCTGGCCGACATGCTGAAGGGCAAGCAAGGCCGCTTCCGCCAGAACCTGCTGGGCAAGCGCGTCGACTATTCGGGCCGTTCGGTCATCGTGGTCGGTCCCGAGCTGAAGCTGCACGAGTGCGGCCTGCCCAAGAAGATGGCGCTCGAGCTGTTCAAGCCGTTCATCTATGCGCGCCTGGACGCCAAGGGCCTGTCGGGCACCGTCAAGCAGTCCAAGCGCATGGTCGAGCGCGAACAGCCGCAGGTGTGGGACATCCTCGAAGAGGTGATCCGCGAGCACCCGGTGCTGCTGAACCGCGCCCCGACGCTTCACCGTCTGGGCATCCAGGCGTTCGAACCGAAGCTGATCGAGGGCAAGGCCATCCAGCTGCACCCGCTGGTCTGCGCCGCGTTCAACGCCGACTTCGACGGCGACCAGATGGCCGTGCACGTCCCGCTGAGCCTGGAAGCTCAGCTGGAAGCGCGCGTCCTGATGATGTCGACCAACAACATCCTGTCGCCCGCCAACGGTCGCCCGATCATCGTGCCGTCGCAGGACATCGTCCTGGGCCTGTACTACCTGTCGGTCGCTCGCGACGGTGAGCCGGGCGAGGGCAAGATCTTCGCCGACCTCGGCGAGATCGAAGCCGCCATGGACGCCGGCGTCGTGTCGCTGCACGCCCGGATCAAGTCGCGCTTCACGGAAGTGGACGCCGATGGCGTGGCGCGTCGCCGCGTGATCGACACCACGCCGGGCCGGATGAAGATCGCCGCCCTGCTGCCGCGTCACCCGCAGATCGGCCACCGGCTGATCGAGAAGGCGCTGACCAAGAAGGAAATCGGCAACCTGATCGACATCGTCTACCGCCACTGCGGTCAGAAGGCGACGGTCATCTTCGCCGACCAGGTCATGGGCCTGGGCTTCAAGGAAGCCGCCAAGGCGGGCATCTCGTTCGGCAAGGACGACATCATCATCCCGGTCCGCAAGACCGCGATCGTGGAAGAGACCCGCAAGCTGGCCGAGGAGTACGAGCAACAGTACGCCGACGGCCTGATCACCAAGGGCGAGAAGTACAACAAGGTCGTTGACGCGTGGGCCAAGGCCACTGACCGCGTCGCCGACGAGATGATGGCCGAGCTTCAGATGAAGCATCGCGACGAGAACGGTCGCGAAAAGGAAATCAACGCCATCTACATGATGGCCCACTCCGGCGCCCGGGGTTCGCAAGCCCAGATGAAGCAGCTGGGCGGCATGCGCGGCCTGATGGCCAAGCCCTCCGGCGAGATCATCGAGACCCCGATCGTCTCGAACTTCAAGGAAGGCCTGACCGTTCAGGAGTACTTCAACTCCACCCACGGCGCTCGTAAGGGCCTGGCCGACACCGCGCTGAAGACGGCCAACTCGGGCTACCTGACCCGTCGTCTGGTCGACGTCGCGCAGGACTGCATCATCGTCGAGGAAGATTGCGGCACCACGCGGGGCATCACCCTGCGCGCCGTCGTCGAGGGCGGCGACGTGCTGGTCTCGCTGGGCACCCGCGTGCTGGGCCGCTTCACGGCCGAGGACGTCAAGGATCCGAGCACCGGCGAGCTGGTCGTTCCGGCCGACACCTATATCGACGAGAACATCGCCGACACCATCGAGGCGGCCGTGGTCCAGTCGGTGAAGGTCCGTTCGGTCCTGACCTGCGAAGCCAAGGTCGGCGTCTGCGGCGCCTGCTATGGCCGCGACCTGGCGCGTGGCACCCCGGTCAACATCGGCGAAGCGGTCGGCGTCATCGCCGCCCAGTCGATCGGTGAGCCCGGCACCCAGCTGACGATGCGGACGTTCCACATCGGCGGCACCGCCCAGGTGGCCGAGCAGTCGTTCTTCGAGGCCAGCAACGAAGGCACGGTCCGGGTCATCGGCCCGACCGTCATCGGCGCCGACGGCGCGCTGGTCATCATGAGCCGCAACACCTCGGTCAGCGTGCTGGTCGACGGCAAGGAGCGCGAAACCTACAAGCCGCCGTACGGCGCCCGCCTGCGGGTCAAGGACGGCGACCTGGTCAAGCGCGGCCAACGCCTCGGCGATTGGGACCCCTACACCACCCCGATCATCACCGAAGTGGCCGGCAAGGTCCGCGCCGAAGACCTGGTCGAGGGCCTGTCCGTCCGCGAGGAAGTCGACGAAGCGACCGGCATCGCCCAGCGCGTCATCGCCGACTGGCGTACGTCGGCCCGCGGTTCGGACCTGCGTCCGGCCATGGGCGTGCTGTCGGAAGACGGCTCGTACAAGCGCCTGTCGAACGGCGGCGAGGCGCGGTACCTCCTGTCGGCCGGGGCCATTCTCTCGGTCGCCGACGGCGAAGAGGTCAAGCCGGGTGAAGTGATCGCGCGGATCCCGACCGAAGGCGCCAAGACCCGGGACATCACCGGTGGTCTGCCGCGCGTCGCCGAACTCTTCGAAGCCCGCCGTCCCAAGGACTGCGCGGTCATCGCGGAAATGGACGGCCGTGTCGAATTCGGCAAGGATTACAAGAACAAGCGCCGGATCAAAATCACGCCGGACGTCGACGCCGATGGCAACCAAGCCGAGGCCGTCGAGTTCCTGATCCCCAAGGGCAAGCACATCGCCGTCCACGACGGGGACTACATCTCCAAGGGCGAATACATCATCGACGGCAACCCGGATCCGCACGACATCCTGCGCATCCTGGGCGTCGAAGCCCTGGCGAACTTCCTCGTCGACGAGATCCAGGAGGTCTATCGACTGCAGGGCGTGCCGATCAACGACAAGCACATCGAGACGATCGTTCGTCAGATGCTGCAGAAGGTCGAGATCCTCGAGCCCGGCGACACCGGCCTGATCAAGGGTGACCACCTGGACAAGCCGGAGTTCGAAAAGGAACAGGACAAGGCGGTCGCTCGCGGCGGTCGTCCGGCTGTGACCCAGCCGGTGCTGCTGGGCATCACGAAGGCCTCGCTGCAGACCAAGAGCTTCATCTCGGCCGCCTCGTTCCAAGAGACGACGCGCGTCCTGACCGAAGCCTCGGTGCACGGCAAGACCGACACCCTGGAAGGCCTGAAGGAAAACGTCATCGTGGGTCGCCTGATCCCCGCCGGTACGGGTTCCTACCTGCGCAGCCTGCAGCGCGTCGCCGCCAAGCGCGACGAGCAGCTGGCCCAGCAGCGCGAAGAAGCGATGGAGCCGCTGCCGGCCGAGATCGCGCTCGCCGATAGCGAATAAGCTTCACGGCTTAGAACAGACGGAAAGGCCCGGGAGCGATCCCGGGCCTTTTTGTTTTTCCTCTCCCCTTGCGGGAGAGGGTGGCCCGCGAAGCGGGTCGGGTGAGGGGCCGCGCTCCTCTGTCCGGACAGGCCTTTCAACCCCTCATCCGTCGCCTCTGGCGACACCTTCTCCCGCAAGGGGAGAAGGGAGCTGAACACCGGCGGCCGGAAGGCGTTGTCGAGGGATGTCATCGCCGGGAGCCCCGCCCATGTCCGACTACACGCTCTACTACTGGTCCGTGCCGTTTCGCGGCCAGTTCGTGCGCGCCGTCCTGGCCCATGCCGGCAAGCGCTGGACCGAGGGCGGCGACGCGGCGATCTCGAAACTGATGGGCGGGCCGGTCCGGGACATGCCCGTCCCGTTCATGGGGCCGCCCTTGCTGGTCGACCGCGAGACCGGCTTCGCCATCGCCGAAATGCCGGCCATTGTCCTCTATCTGGGCGAGACCCTGGATCTGCTGCCGGCCACGCCCGCCCTGCGCGCCCTGACCCTGAAGGTCGTCAACGACGCCAACGACGTGATCGACGAGCTCACCCTGGATGGCGGCCGCCAGATGTGGACGCAGGAGCGCTGGCGCGACTTCGTCCCGCGCCTGGAGAAGTGGATGTCGTTCTGGGAAGAGACCGGGCGGCGCCATGGCCTGACAGCCGAGGCCGGCTTCCTGCTGGGCGGCGCGGCGGCGGGTGTCGCCGATGTGGTGACCGCCACCCTGTGGTCGACCATGGCTGACCGCTTCCCGCCGATCGCGGCGATCCTGGAGACCGCCGCGCCGATGACGGCGGCCCTGACGCGGCGGGTCTCGGCCCTGCCGCCGCTAGCCCAACTGGCCGCCCGGGCGCGGGAGGACTATGGCGACGCCTATTGCGGCGGCCAGATCGAGGCCTCACTGCGGGCGGTGCTGGAGGCCTAAGCCGTCGCCAGTCTCAGGATTGGCCGCCCGACAGCGGGTCGGACACGCGTCCGGTGTGGCGGCCGCTCAGGCGTTCCAGCTCCTGCTGCATCCGCAGGACCTGACCACCGAGGCTGGTGACGTCGCTCTGCAGCTGGGCGTTCCGGGTCTTGAGATAGTCGTTCTCGCGGCGCATGGCCTGGGCTTCTTCGTCGGTCATGACGGTGGCCCTTCAACATGGGCCGGCGCCGTGCGGATGACCGCGCGAAGCAGCGCCGCGCGGTCGGGATCGATGCCGGGCGCGCGCAACTCCTTGCGCGCGCCTTCGACGATCTGGCCCTTGTGGCGATTGCCGAGGAAGAAGGCCTCGGCGCGGACCGCACGCATCGAGACCTGGCGAACGCCGACGGCCGCCAGCAAAGCGCTCCAGGCCGTCATCGACGGGCCGGACGCGCTAGGAGGCCGGTCGAGATACTGGGGGCGGACATGACGTCCTTTCAGGCCAACGATCCCGCATGGCGCGGGGCGATCCGTGGCGCGGTCATGATAGCGCGCTCGAACGCCGATAGATGCCCCGCATCGCAATCATTTCGCCGGCTCGCGAGGCTTCCGTGCTAAGGTTTTCTTCGAGGCGCTCAGTCGCGCCATCGGATCGATCCGCCCCTTCGCGGAAGGTCCTAGAAGTCCCGGAACCGGGACGCTCAGGCGCGCCCCGCCCCTTCCTGAAATCCATCGGTCCTCGGCTTGGCCCGCATCRCGACGGCCATGGCCGTCGCCGTCTTTGAAAGGAACGTTCATGTCCAAAGGCAATCGCGAGACTCGCAAGCCCAAGGCGGCCAAGCCCAAGGTGATCGCCGCCGCCGCGCCCACGGCGCTGTCGCAGACCCTGGCGCCGCGCAAGAAATAGCCGCCGCGCCCGCCAACCGACCGAGCGCCGCGGAATGGCGCGTCCGACGAAAGGCCATCCCATGAAGACCTATCCAGGCACTCGCCCCTCCGGCCCCAAGGGCTTCAATGATCCCCGCTCGACCGGCGGCCAGCCCACCAAGCCTCGCCCCATCGATCCGGACGCCCTGCGCGGCACCAAGACCTAGAGCCGATCGACATCCATCTGGGGCAGGGACAAATCCACTGCCTTCCTGGGCCCCGTGCCCAGGACCCATGTTCGAGGCCGGTGTGGACTCTTTGGGTTCGCGCGGCCGAAAGACCCGTGAACTCAGCCTCAATGCCGTTGGATTTGAACCCTGGGTCCTGGGCACAAGGCCTAGGAAGGCGGGTAAATTCAACGAACAGTGAATGTCGCTGGGCTCCAGAGCGCGTTGGGAATGAATTCCGCGGCCTAACGTCGCAAGCGTGACTATGGCGTTGTTTGAACGGCGTTATTCACCAGGGCTTTAAACCATCCGCGTCATGGAGGATTGGAACTTTCCCCCAATCCGGTCCCGAAAGGGCTCCATGCGCGCCAGCATCTCGACCAAGGTCAGCCTGACCATCGCCTGCGCCTTCCTCGTCCTGACCCTGGCGGTCCTGGCGATCGTCGCGCACAGCTCCCTGGACTTCGCCCGTCGCCAGGCGACGCAGCAGCAAGAGTCCAGCATGCGGGTGGCCTGGGACGTCATCGGCCAGCGCGGCCAGGCGTTCCGGTTGGACGGCGACAAGCTGAAGGTCGGCGACCACGTGCTGAACGGCGACTTCGATGGCGTCGATCGGGTCAAGGCCCTGGTCGGCGGCACCGCCACCGTCTTCCAAGGCGACACCCGGATCACCACCAACGTCACCAAGGCCGACGGCTCGCGCGCGGTCGGCACGGCCCTGGCCAAGGGTCCGGTCCATGACGCCGTCCTGGGCCGAGGCGAGCCCTATCGCGGCCAGGCCAAGATCCTGGGCCGGCCGTTCTTCGTCGCCTACGATCCGATCAAGGACGCCTCGGGCCAGGTGATCGGCGTGCTCTATGTGGGCGTGCCCCAGGCCGACTACTTCCAGCCGGTCTATCGCCAGCTGACGCTGCTGGCGCTGGCCTGCGTGCTGCTGGGCGCGGCGGGGGCAGGCGCGTCGGTGCTGATGACCCGCCGGCAGCTGGCGCCGCTGGCGACCCTGCGCGACGCGATGAGCCGGGTGATGGGCGGCGACCTCTCGGTGACCCTGCCGTTCGCCGGCCGGGCCGACGACATCGGCCTGATGGCCGACGCCGTGCACGGCTTCCGTGACGAGGCCCTGGAGAAGACCCGTATCGCTACCGAGGCCGCCGCCCAACGCATGACCTCCGAGGCCGAGCGTGATGCGGCCGGGGCCGATAGCGCCCGCCGCGCCGCCGACCAGGCCCTGGTGGTCCGCCGCCTGGCCGAGGGCCTGGACCGGCTGTCGGACGGCGACCTGACCGTGCGCCTCTCCGAACCGTTCGCCACCGACTACGAAGGCCTGCGCGCCGACTTCAACCAGGCCGTCGAGCGCCTGGAGGGGGCGATGTCCGCCGTGGTCTCGGCCGTGTCGGGCCTGAATTCCGGGGCCGGCGGCATCGCCACGGCCGCCGACGACCTGTCGCGCCGCAGCGAGGCCCAGGCCGCCAGCCTGGAAGAGACCGCCGCCGCGCTCGACCAGATCACCGCCACCGTCCGCAGGACGGCCGAGGGCGCCAAGGAAGCCCACCGCGCCGTCGGCGACGCCCAGGCCGAAGCCGGCCGCTCGCGCGAGGTCGTCGCCTCGGCCGTCGAGGCGATCGGCGGCATCGAGGCCTCGTCCCGCCAGGTGGCCCAGATCATCGGTGTCATCGACGAGATCGCCTTCCAGACCAACCTTCTGGCCCTCAATGCCGGCGTCGAGGCCGCCCGGGCCGGCGACGCCGGTCGCGGCTTCGCCGTGGTCGCGCAAGAGGTGCGGGCCCTGGCCCAGCGCTCGGCCGACGCGGCCAAGGAGATCAAGATCCACATCGGCGACTCCGCGCGTCAGGTGGAATCGGGCGTGTCGCTGGTCGGCGCGGCCGGCGAGACCCTGCAACGCATCGCCGGCCAGGTCGGGGCGATCAGCGCCGTGATCACCGAGATCGCCGCCTCGGCCCAGGAGCAGTCCTCGGGCCTCTCCCAGGTCAATATCGCCGTCAACCAGATGGATCAGGGCACCCAGCACACCACGGCCATGGCCAGCCGCTCGGCGGCCTCCAGCCAGGCGCTGCTGGACGAGGTGCGCAGCCTGGCGGACCTGGTCCAACGCTTCAAGGTGGGCGGGACGAGCGCGGGCGTGAGGCGGGCGGCTTAGGGGCGTCCGGGCCGACAGCGGACGTCAGAATGGTGTTCTCTGCGGTCAGGTCGCGCCCTGTTCCGGACACCCTCGCAGCCATTTGACGAAGTCCAAAACCGCCGCCCGGGCCTCGCCTGGATGCGACAGAAGATGGTGCGACGCCGGCCCTTCGATGGCGCAGGCGAAGGGCTGCACGAGCGCGCCCTGGGCTAGGAGCGGCGCGAAAAGGGTCGGTGAAAGCAAGGCGACGCCCGCGCCGTCGAGCGCGGCCGAGGCATCCAGCTCCTGTGTCGGATAGTCCGTCGACACAAACCGGAGCGCCGGCGGCGAGACGCCCGCCTCGGCGAACCACCGAGGCCAATCCGCATGCCGCAGCAACGGCAGTTCCGCCAAGTGTTCGGGCCGTTCGAGGAGCATATCCGCCAAGAGCCCGGGGCTCAGCATGGGCGTTGCGTCGATCGGCATGAGCCGCACGGCGTCGAGGCCTGGCCAGTCGCCCAAACCCGTCCGGATCGCCAGATCGAACGCATGGCTCGCGCGCACCTCGGCCGAGACGTCCAGTTGGATCGACATCGCGCCGGGCAAATCGCGGTAGCGCGCGAGGCGGGGGGCAAGCCAGCGCGCCGCGAAGGTCGGCGGCGCGCTAAGGCGAAGCGTGGGAGGCTCGGTGACGCAGGCTTCCACGGCCGAGCGCACCAGCGCCAGGGCCTCGCCCAGGCTCGCCGCCAAGGTCTGTCCCGCGGCGGTGGCCGAAACGCGCGGCCCCGAGCGGTGGAAGAGCGCCACGCCCAGTTCAGCCTCGAGGTCGCGGATGCGCAGGCTCACCGCGCTTGGCGTGACACCCAGCTCGGCAGCCGCCCGCGAGAAGCTGGCAGTGCGCACGCAGGCTTCGAGCACGCGAAGCGATTCGAGAGGCGGCAATCGTCGCTGCACGGCCGCAAGTTAAGCACAGCTCAAAGTAAGCCGAAAGAACGCGCGTTATGCCCGTCCGGCGGTCCATGCGAGATCGGCTGACCGTTCCCTTTCGCTGGATCCGACATGACCCCGTTGAAATCTCGACATCTGTTCACGCTCGACATCGCGCTGCACCCCACGCTGGAACTGGGCGTGACGCCCGTCGGCGAGCGCCGCGTGTTTCCCGTCGCCGGTGGAACGTTCGCCGGCGAGCGCCTGCGCGGGCGCATCTCGCCGTTCGCGGGATCGGATCTTCTCCTGATCCGCGCGGATGGCTCACGCGAGCAGGATGTCCGCCTGGTCCTGACCACCGACGACGGCGCCCAGATCATCATGACCTACCGTGGTCGTGGGCATAGCTCGGCCGAGGTGACGGCGCGGGTCGCCGCGGGCGAGACGGTCGCCCCTTCCGAGTACTATCTGCGAACGGCGCCATTCTTCGAAACCGCCTCCGCCACCTACCACTGGCTCAATCTGATCGCGGCGATCGGCGTTGGCGAGCGGCGCGCCGACGGAAGCGTGCGCTACGAGGTGCATGAGATTCTTTGATCTCGCGGGCCCTACTGTTGCCCCGCCTTCTTCTGCAACTCCAGGAACTTCCGCGCCCGATCGGCCGAGTCCTTCTCGCGCCGCATCTGATCGACGACCGACTTGCGCGGGCGGCCCAGGCCGTCCTGTTCGGCGCCGAGGACGAAGGGGATCTCCTTCATCGTGCCGGGATGTTCGCGGCTGCGATGGTCGACGCCGGGGCCCATCGGGGCCTCCTGATAGCGGCGGTAGGCGTCCTGAGCGGCGGCCTGGGCGTCCAGCGCCTGGCGCTTGGCGGCGTCCATGCCTGACAGCGGCTCGCCCTTGGCCTTGGCGGCGCCGAAGCGTTCGTCGCACTTCTCGCGTTCGCGGCGGTTGAGGCCGACGGCGTCGGCGCTGACGCAGCCGGTGGCGCTGCCGCGCAAGGCCGTGCGCAGGTCGCCGGCGCCCTCGCCGGGCAAGGGCGCGGGACGGATGGCCGTCCCCGGCCTGGCGACGCCGGCGGCGGGCACGTTCAGGGTCGGGACCCCGGCCGGGGCGGGCCGCGCGGGCTGGCGGACCTGGAACGGCAGGACCGGGGAGGGGGCGACGGCGGCGGAGGCCGGCGCGGCGCGCGGCTTGGGCGCCACCGCCCGGTCGGGACGCAGCAGGTCGACCGTCACGATCGGCAGGTCGTCGGGGATGACGTGTTCCAGCAGCGGCGGCTGGGGCAGGGCCAGCCAGGCCAGCACCGCCACGTGCAGCAGCAGCGAGCCGGCGAGAATCGTCGCCCGTCTCCGCCTGTCCGTGCTTCGCATGGCGATCGCCGTCACCCGTCTTTCCGTCCTCTCGCGCCCCTCCCACATGGCGAGGCTGGCGACGCATACAAGCCGCTCCATCCAAGGGCGAGGCTGCACAGCCCGAGGTGGCGAAATCTGGGCCGTGCCAGGGTCCTTAAGGCCGCGTTAACCGGCGCGGGAACAGGYGATTGACGCCGGGCGACTTCGCGAGTACATACCGCGCTCTTTTTCGAGGCGTGCGTTCGCGTGCGTCCTGATGAGCTACCGTTCTTATGGGCTTTTAGCCCAAGAGAGCCTGAACCCGCCGGTGTGCTTCCCGCGCCCCGGCGAGTTTCGTGTTTATCGGGTCTCCAAGCGGAGCCTTGAACCAAGAACAACAAAGACAAGGACCTGAAGCGCCCCGGCCGAAAGGCACACGCTTCCATCAGAGCAGAGACTTAATGCCTACCATTAACCAGCTCATCCGTAAGCCGCGCTCTCCGAAGCCGGTGCGGAACAAGGTGCCGGCCCTGAAGGGCTGCCCCCAACGTCGCGGCGTCTGCACGCGCGTCTACACCACGACCCCGAAGAAGCCGAACTCGGCTCTCCGTAAGGTCGCCAAGGTCCGTCTGACCACCGGCATCGAAGCCGTGTGCTACATCCCGGGCGAAGGTCACAACCTGCAGGAGCACTCGGTGGTGCTCATCCGCGGCGGCCGCGTCAAGGATTTGCCCGGCGTCCGTTATCACATCCTGCGCGGCGTCCTCGACACCCAAGGTGTCAAGGATCGTAAGCAGCGTCGTTCGCTCTACGGCGCCAAGCGTCCGAAGTAAGGAAAAGAAGAATGTCCCGCCGCCGTCGCGCCGAGAAACGCCAAGTCCTGCCGGACCCCAAGTTTGGGGATCTGATCGTCACGAAGTTCATGAACTACGTGATGTACGAGGGCAAAAAAGCCGTCGCTGAAAACATCATCTATGGTGCTTTCGACATCCTGGAAAACAAGCGCAAGGACCAAGGTCCGCTTGAGACCTTCCACTCCGCCCTGGACAACGTCGCTCCGGCGATCGAAGTCCGGTCGCGCCGCGTCGGCGGCGCCACCTATCAGGTGCCGGTCGAAGTCCGTCCGGACCGTCGCCGCGCCCTGGCCATCCGTTGGCTGGTGACCGCCGCTCGCAAGCGCGGTGAGAACACCATGACGGAAAAGCTGGCTGGTGAGCTGCTCGACGCCTCCAACAACCGCGGCACCGCGGTGAAGAAGCGCGAAGACACCCACAAGATGGCCGAAGCCAACCGGGCGTTCTCGCACTACCGCTGGTAACCTTTCGTACCAGCACTCTTTCAGGCGCGGGCGGTTTGCGATAAACCGCCCGCGCCGCACGTTTAATGACCCTGCCGCTCGTCTCCGAGCTCAGGGCAGCCACGCAGAGCTTGATCATGGCCCGCCAGCATAAAATCGAAGACTACCGTAACTTCGGCATCATGGCGCACATCGACGCCGGCAAGACGACGACGACCGAGCGGATCCTGTATTACACGGGTAAGTCGCACAAGATCGGCGAAGTCCACGACGGCGCCGCCACGATGGACTGGATGGAGCAGGAGCAAGAGCGCGGCATCACGATCACGTCGGCCGCGACGACCGCTTACTGGCGTGAAAAGCGCCTCAACATCATCGACACCCCCGGGCACGTCGACTTCACCATCGAAGTCGAACGCAGCCTGCGCGTGCTCGACGGCGCCGTGACGGTGCTGGACGGCAACGCCGGCGTCGAGCCGCAGACCGAAACCGTCTGGCGTCAGGCCGACAAGTACCGGGTTCCGCGCATCGTCTTCGTCAACAAGATGGACAAGATCGGCGCCGACTTCGACAAGTCGGTCGAGTCGATCCGTGACCGCCTGGGCGCCAAGGCCGTGCCGATCCAGTTCCCGATCGGCTCGGAAACCAACCTGAAGGGCCTCGTGGACCTGGTCCGCATGAAGGCCGTTGTCTGGGACAACGACGCCCTGGGCGCCAACTTCCGCGACGAAGAAATCCCCGCCGATCTGCTGGACAAGGCCGTGGAAGCCCGCGCCTACCTGGTCGAGAACGCCGTCGAAATGGACGACGAGGCGATGGAAGCCTATCTGGGCGGCGAAGAGCCCTCGGAAGCCACCATCAAGAAGTGCATCCGCAAGGCCGTGCTGACCGGCGCCTTCTATCCGATCCTCTGCGGCTCGGCCTTCAAGAACAAGGGCGTGCAGACGCTGCTGGACGCCGTCGTCGACTACCTGCCGTCGCCGCTGGACATCCCGCCGACCAAGGGCATCGACTTCAAGACCGAAGAAGAGATCGTGCGTCACGCCTCGGACGAAGAGCCGCTGTCGGTTCTGGCGTTCAAGATCATGGACGACCCCTTCGTCGGTTCGCTGACCTTCTGCCGCATCTATTCGGGCAAGCTGGAAACCGGCATGGGCCTGCTGAACGCCACGCGCGACAAGCGCGAGCGCGTCGGCCGCATGCTGCTGATGCACTCGAACAACCGCGAAGACATCAAGGAAGCCTTCGCCGGCGACATCGTCGCCCTGGCCGGCCTCAAGGACACCCGCACCGGTGACACCCTGTGCGATCCGCTGAAGTCGCCGGTCATCCTGGAGCGCATGGAGTTCCCGGCCCCGGTCATCGAGATCGCCGTCGAGCCCAAGTCGAAGGCCGACCAGGAAAAGCTGGGCGTCGCCCTGCAGAAGCTGGCCGCCGAGGATCCGTCCTTCACCGTCTCGACCGACTTCGAGTCGGGCCAGACGATCCTGAAGGGCATGGGCGAGCTGCACCTGGACATCAAGATCGACATCCTGAAGCGGACCTACAAGGTCGAAGCCAACATCGGCGCGCCGCAGGTGGCCTATCGCGAAAGCCTGGGTAAGAAGGTCGACATCGACTACACCCACAAGAAGCAGACCGGCGGTACGGGCCAGTTCGCCCGCGTCATGATCACCTTCGAACCGGGCGAGCCGGGTTCGGGCTTCGTGTTCGAAAGCGCCATCGTCGGCGGCGCCGTGCCGAAGGAATACATCCCGGGCGTCCAAAAGGGCCTGGAATCGGTCAAGGACAACGGCCTGCTGGCCGGCTTCCCGCTGATCGACTTCAAGGCGACTCTGACGGACGGCAAGTACCACGACGTCGACTCGTCGGTCCTGGCCTTCGAAATCGCCTCGCGCGCCGCCTTCAAGGAGCTGCGCGAAAAGGGCGCTCCGAAGCTGCTCGAGCCGATCATGAAGGTCGAGGTCGTGACCCCGGAAGAGTACCTGGGCTCGGTCATCGGCGACCTGAACAGCCGTCGTGGCATGATCCAAGGTCAAGACATGCGCGGCAACGCCACGGTGGTGAACGCCTTCGTGCCGCTGGCCAACATGTTCGGCTATGTGAACACGCTGCGGGGCATGTCCCAAGGCCGCGCCCAGTTCAGCATGGTCTACGATCACTACGAGCCGGTGCCGCAACACGTCGCCGACGAAGTGATCAAGAAGTACGCGTAAGCTTTTCCCTCGGGAAAGCGTACACGAGAAGAATAGGAGGGAGCTTTCACGAGCCCCCTCCACACCACCCCAGAAGTTCAACCAATAAAAGGCCCCCCCGTTTTTCGTAGGGTTCTGGGGTCCTGGAGCTAAGAAGATGGCCAAGGAAAAGTTCGAACGTAACAAGCCGCACTGCAACATCGGCACCATTGGTCACGTTGACCATGGCAAGACGACGCTGACGGCCGCGATCACGATCACGCTGGCGAAGGCCGGCGGTGGCAAGGCGATGAACTACGCCGACATCGACGCCGCGCCGGAAGAAAAGGCCCGCGGCATCACGATCAACACCGCGCACGTCGAGTACGAGACGGCCAACCGTCACTACGCGCACGTCGACTGCCCCGGCCACGCCGACTATGTGAAGAACATGATCACCGGCGCGGCCCAGATGGACGGCGCGATCCTGGTCGTGTCGGCCGCCGACGGCCCGATGCCGCAGACCCGCGAGCACATCCTGCTGGCCCGCCAGGTCGGCGTGCCGGCSCTGGTCGTCTACATGAACAAGGTCGACCTGGTCGACGACGAGGAGCTGCTCGAGCTCGTCGARATGGAAGTGCGCGAGCTGCTGTCGTCGTACGACTTCCCGGGCGACGACATCCCGATCACCAAGGGTTCGGCCAAGGTGGCGATCGACGGCGGCAACCCGGCGATCGGTGAAGAGTCGATCCTGGCCCTGATGGCCACGGTCGACGCCTACATCCCCCAGCCGGAACGTCCGGTCGACYTGCCGTTCCTGATGCCGGTCGAAGACGTGTTCTCGATCTCGGGTCGCGGCACCGTGGTCACGGGCCGTATCGAAAAGGGCATCGTCAAGGTCGGCGAGGAAGTCGAGATCGTCGGCATCCGTCCGATCCAAAAGACGACCTGCACGGGCGTCGAAATGTTCCGCAAGCTGCTGGACCAAGGTCAAGCCGGCGACAACGTGGGCGTGCTGCTGCGCGGCACCAAGCGTGAAGACGTCGAGCGCGGCCAAGTGCTGTGCAAGCCGGGTTCGATCACGCCGCACACCAAGTTCGTGGCCGAAGCCTACATCCTGAACAAGGAAGAAGGCGGCCGTCACACCCCGTTCTTCACCAACTACCGTCCGCAGTTCTACTTCCGCACGACCGATGTCACCGGCATCATCA
>NZ_JBFUJD010000052.1:0-38856 GCF_056401555.1 Caulobacter sp. P4_E5 | reverse complement strand
GCTTCGGCGCGCGGCGCGCGGTCGCGCTCGCGGCGCGGCTTGCGTTCGCGGGGCGGACGCGCTTCGGCGATGGCGGCTTCCGGCGCTTCGACGGCGACGGCGACGGCTTCCACAGCCTCGGCGGGCGCTTCGGCGGCGGTCTCTTCCGAGCGGCCACGGCTACGCGGCGCGCGGGGCGGACGTTCGCCACGCTCGGCGCCACGCTCGCCACGGTCGCGATCACGGCCGCCGCGCTTGCGGTCACGGTCGCCTTCGCGCTTGACGGTCACGGCGTTGGAGTAGTCCAGCTCGAGCTTCTCTTCGTCGGGCGTCGAGCCGATCAGCTTGACGACCTTGTCGAAGCCCTTGTCGTCGGCCGGGGTCACCAGCATGTAGGTGACGCCCGAACGCCCGGCCCGGCCGGTGCGGCCGATGCGGTGGACATAGTCGTCGGCGTGGTGCGGGACGTCGTAGTTGAACACGTGGCTGACAGCCGGGATGTCCAGGCCGCGCGCGGCGACGTCCGAGGCCACCAGGATCTTCAGCGCGCCCGAGCGGAAGTCCGCCAGGGTCTTCATGCGCTGGGATTGGTCGAGGTCGCCATGGATGGCGGCGGCGTCGAAGCCGTGCGAGCGCAGCGACTTGGCGACGATGTCGACTTCGGTCTTACGGTTGCAGAACACGATGCCGGTTTCGATCTGGGCCTTCTCGATCAGCGCCCGCAGCGCCAGGCGCTTGGCCTTGGGATCGGAGGAGGGCACCTTGACCAGAAGCTGGGTGATGTTCTCGTTGGTCGTCGCCGGACGCGCGGCCTCGATCCGCACGGGATCCTTGAGGAACTGCTTGGTCAGGCGGGTGATTTCCGGCGGCATGGTCGCCGAGAAGAACAGGGTCTGCTTCTTCGGCGGCGTCATCTTGAAGATGCGCTCGATGTCCGGGATGAAGCCCATGTCCAGCATGCGGTCGGCTTCGTCGACGACCAGGAATTGCACGCCGGTCATCAGCAGCTTGCCGCGCTCGAAGTGGTCGAGCAGGCGGCCGGGCGTGGCGATCAGCACGTCGACACCGCGGTCCAGCTTCTTTTCCTGATCGCCGAACGAGACGCCGCCGATCAGCAGCGCCCACGAGAGCTTGGTGCCCTTGGCGTACTTCTCGAAGCTGGAGGCGACCTGGTCGGCCAGCTCGCGGGTCGGGGCGATGACCAGGGCGCGCGGCATGCGGGCCTTGGCGCGGCCCGACTGCAGCTTGTCGATCAGCGGAAGGGTGAAGGCGGCGGTCTTGCCGGTGCCCGTCTGGGCGATGCCAAGCACGTCCTGGCCCGCGAGGGCGACCGGAATGGCTTGGGCTTGAATGGGCGTAGCAGTGGTATAGCCGGTGTCGGCGACCGCCTGCAGGGTCGTGGGCGAGAGCCCGAGATCGGAGAAT
This sequence comes from Caulobacter sp. P4_E5, assembly GCF_056401555.1. Taxonomy (NCBI): domain Bacteria; kingdom Pseudomonadati; phylum Pseudomonadota; class Alphaproteobacteria; order Caulobacterales; family Caulobacteraceae; genus Caulobacter; species Caulobacter sp. P4_E5. Next base: position 37,452 of record NZ_JBFUJD010000052.1, on the reverse strand, counting down.
TCTGTCATTACACGCTGGTCTGAGCCGGAGCCGCCCGTGCTTGGGCGAGCGGGCGGCGCGGATTCGCCAGACCTGCTCCGAAGGTCGGGATAAATAGGCCGAAAGTCGGCAAAGTCAATCTCCACAAGGCGATAGGGGGTACCCAGAAGATGCGTGACGACGGCTGGGACAAATCGGCCAAGGCCTGGATCGCCGACATGGGCGAGGCGGGCGACTACGGGCGTCAGTACGTGCTGGACGCGCCGATGATCGCGCGGCTGCGGCTTCTGCCGCCTGGCCGGGCGCTGGACGTCGGCTGCGGGGAGGGGCGGTTCTGTCGGATCCTGCGCTGCGAGGGCTTCGATCCGGTCGGGCTGGACCCGACCCTGGAACTGCTCGACGCGGCGCGAACCCGCGATCCCGAGGGCGTCTATGTCGAGGGCCGCGCCGAGGCGCTGGACTTTCCCGACGCCAGCTTCGACCTGGTGGTCAGCTGCCTGTCGCTGATCGACATCGCGCCGGCCGAGGCGGCCATCGCCGAGATGGTTCGGGTGCTAAGGCCCGGCGGGACCTTGCTGGTCGCCAACCTGACCAGCTTCTCGACCGCCCGCGTCCACGACGGCTGGCAAAGAGGCCTGCTGGGCCAGAAGACCCACTTCGCCATCGATCGCTATCTGGAGCCGCGCGCCGAGCGGCAGAGCTGGCGCGGCATCGAGATCGTCAACTGGCGCCGTCCGCTGAAGGACTACATGCAGTGGTTCCTGGGGCAGGGCCTGGTCCTGACCCACTTCGACGAGCCGGCCCCGGTCGGCGGTCCGCCCGAGCGGGGCGACAGCTATCGCCGCGCGCCGTGGTACGCGATCATGGAGTGGCGCAAGCCGTAAGGTCGCTCTATATCCGGCCGCGTATGACCATCGACCACGACTCTCGCCTTCGGCGCCTTCGTTTCCGCGCCTGGCATCGCGGTTTCCGGGAAGCGGACCTGATTTTGGGTCCGTTCGCGGACATCCATGGCCCGAACCTCACCCCGGAACAGTTTGACACCCTGGAAATCCTGCTCGAACAGCCGGACCGCGAGATCTACGCCTGGATCGTCGGCCAGGAACCGACTCCTGACGCATTCGAGACGGACGTCATGAGCATGATCCGCACGTTCAGGTTCGAGGCCCACGCCTCGCGCCCGGTCGGCGACGGCGCCTAGAGACCTTAGCTTAAGAGACTTCATGGCCTACGACGCCAAACAGATCGCCAAGGCCGCCGGCGGCTTGACCCTGGCCGGCGCGCCGGAAGGTTTTGACGCGCTGGTGATGGCCGATATCGCCCGGGCGCGCGGGGGCCTAACCGCCTTCGTGGCGCGGGACACCGCCCGGGCTGGCGCCTTCATCGACAGCCTGAAGTTCTTCGCGCCTGAGATCGAGGCGGTGCTGTTCCCCTCGTGGGACTGCCTGCCCTATGACCGCATCGGCCCGTCCTCGGGCGTCTCGGCCACCCGGATGTCGACCCTGTCGCGCCTGGCGCGCGGCCTGGGCGAGACCAAGCCCGCCCTGCTGGTCATCGCCGCGCCGGCCCTGCTGCAGCGCGTGCCGACCAAGGATGTGCTGCTGCGCGCCAGCTACAGCGCCAAGGTCGGCGCCGTCGTCGATATCAAGGACCTGGAGCGCTATTTCGCCGTCAACGGCTACACCCGCGCCTCCACCGTCTCCGAGCGCGGCGAGTTCGCGATCCGCGGCGGCGTCATCGACGTCTATCCGCCGGCCGCCGAGGAGCCGGTGCGCCTGGACCTGTTCGGCGACACCTTGGAAAGCATCCGCGCCTTCGACCCGGAGACCCAGCGTTCGACCCGGCAGCTGAAGGAGATCGACCTGCTGCCGGTCAGCGAGGCCCTGCTGGACGCCGACGGGATTTCGCGCTTCCGCAAGGGCTATGTCGCCGAGTTCGGCGCGCCGGGCGACGACCCGCTGTACGCCACCGTCAGCGAGGGCGGCCGCCGGGCCGGGCTCGAGCACTGGCTGCCGCTGTTCTACGAGCGGATGGCGACGCTGTTTGACTATCTGCCGGCCGGCGCCCTGATCGGCGTCGACCACCAGGCCACCGAAGCCCGCGACGAGCGCCTGGCCATGATCCAGGACGCCTACGAGGCCCGCTCGAACGCCGACCGCAAATCCGCCTACCGCCCGCTGGCGCCCGAAGCCCTGTACCTGACCGTGGCCGAGTGGGAGCGCGAACTCTCCGATCGCACCCACCGCTTGTTCACGCCGTTCCAGCCCCAGGGCCTGGACGTCGTCGACATGGGGGCCAAGCTGGGTCGCGTCTTCGCGGCCGAGCGGGCCCAGGACAGCGTCAACCTGTTCGAGGCCACTGCAACCCACGCCCGCGATCTCGCGGGCAAAGGAAAACGCGTGCTGTTCGCCTCGTGGTCCGAGGGCTCGTCCGAGCGCCTGGGGACGATGCTGGCCGACCACGGGCTGAAGAAGATCCCCTATGCCGCCTATTGGCAGGCGGCCAAGGCCAATGACCCGAAGGTTCCGCAGCGCGTCGTGCTGCCGCTGGACCACGGTTTCGAGACCGAGAGCCTGGCGGTCATTTCCGAGACCGACATCCTGGGCGACCGCCTGGCGCGTCCGCGCAAGAAGCGTCGCGCCGCCAACTTCCTGGCCGAGGCCAGCGCCCTGACGCCGGGCGATCTCGTGGTCCACATCGACCACGGCATCGGCCGCTACGAGGGGCTGAAGACCCTCGACGTCCAGGGCGCGCCGCACGACTGCCTGGACCTGCTGTATGGCGGCGAGGCCAAGCTGTACCTGCCCGTCGAGAACATCGACCTTCTGACCCGCTACGGGACCGACGCCGAGAACGTCCAGCTGGACAAGCTCGGCGGCGCGGCCTGGCAAGGGCGCAAGGCCAAGGCCAAGGAGCGCCTGCGGGTCATGGCCGAGGGCCTGATCCAGATCGCCGCCGCCCGCCAGCTCAAGCACGTCGAGGAAACCGACCCGCCGCACGGCGTGTTCGACGAGTTCTGCGCCCGCTTCCCCTACGAGGAGACGGACGACCAGCTCAGCGCCATCCACGACGTTCTGGAGGACTTGGCGTCCGGCAAGCCGATGGACCGCCTGATCTGCGGCGACGTCGGCTTCGGCAAGACCGAGGTGGCCCTGCGCGCGGCCTTCGTGGTGGCGATGAGCGGCAAGCAGGTGGCGATCGTCTGCCCGACCACCCTGCTGGCCCGCCAGCACTACAAGACCTTCAAGGACCGCTTCCAGGGCTGGCCGGTCAAGGTCACGCGCCTGTCGCGCCTGGTCACCGGCAAGGAGGCCGCCGAGACCCGCGAGGGCCTGGCCAACGGCCTGTTCGAGATCGTGGTCGGCACCCACGCCATCCTGTCCAAGCAGGTCTCGTTCAAGGACCTGGGCCTGGTCATCGTCGACGAGGAGCAGCACTTCGGGGTCAAGCACAAGGAGAAGCTGAAAGAGCTTCGCGCCGACGTGCACATGCTGACCCTGACCGCCACGCCGATCCCGCGCACCCTGCAGATGGCGCTCAGCGGCATCCGCGAGATGTCGATCATCGCCACCCCGCCGGTCGATCGCCTGGCGGTGCGGACCTATATCAGCCCGTTCGACCCGGTGACCCTGCGCGAGGCCCTGCTGCGCGAGAAGTACCGCGGCGGCCAGTCCTACTACGTGGTGCCGCGCATCAAGGACCTCGAGGACATCGAGAAGTTCCTCCGCACCCAGGTGCCCGAGGTGAAATACGTCGTCGGTCACGGCCAGATGGCGGCCACCCAGCTGGAAGACGTGATGACGGCCTTCTACGAGGGCCAGTACGACGTGCTTCTTGCGACGACTATCGTCGAAAGTGGGCTCGATATTCCGTCGGCCAACACCCTGATCGTCCACCGCGCCGACATGTTCGGCCTGGCCCAGCTCTACCAGATCCGCGGCCGCGTCGGCCGGTCGAAGGCCCGCGCCTACGCCTATCTGACCACGCCGGTCGAGAAGTCACTGACCCTGTCGGCCGAGAAGCGCCTGCAAGTTCTGCAGTCGCTGGACAGCCTGGGAGCCRGCTTTCAGCTGGCCAGCCACGACCTGGACCAGCGCGGCGGTGGCAACCTGCTGGGCGACGAGCAGAGCGGCCACATCAAGGAGATCGGCGTCGAGCTGTACCAGCAGATGCTGGAGGACGCCGTCGCCGAGCTGCGCCAGCGGCAAGGACAGGAGGCGTTGCTGGAGGACCGGGGCTGGTCGCCGCAGATCAACACCGGCGCGGCCGTGATGATCCCGGACGAATACGTGCCGGATCTGAACGTGCGCCTGTCGCTGTATCGCCGCCTGTCCGACGCCGAAAAGGCCGCCGACCGCGAGGCTCTGGCGGCCGAGATGATCGACCGCTTCGGCCCGCTGCCGCCCGAGACCGACTCCCTGCTCAAGGTCGTGGCCATCAAGGGCCTGTGCCGCGAGGCTAATGTCGCCAAGATCGACGTGGGCCCCAAGGGCGCGGTGGCCAGCTTCCGGGGCGACAGCTACGCCAACCCGATGGGCCTGATGCAGCACGTGGCCAAGAACAACCTGATCTGGAAGGTGCGCCCCGATCAGAAGGTGGTCGTAAAGGGCGAATGGGACACGCCCGCGCAGCGGCTCGACGCGGCGGAGAAGATCCTGACCGTGCTGGCCAAGCTGGCGAAAGGCTAGGGGCGCCCGCGACGACTAGTCGGCGCCGTTGCCAGGGGCGGTGGCGCTGGGATCGTGCGTCGCGTCGGTTTTCTTGGTCGGATCCAGTTCCGGCGGCGGCGGCGCTTCGAGGCCGGCGGGATGGGTTTCGCGCTCGTTGTCGTTGATGGGCTTGGTCTTTTCGTTCGGCATGGGTGATCGCCTCCGCTGTCCAAGGGAAACCCTTGGGCAGGGTCTTGGCTCCCGGTTCCGGACGTTGCGTTCAGCGGATATCCCCGTCCGGGGACGGGCATAGAACTCCTCTCTCTTTGAGAGAGGGAGGGGGCCGCGCCGCAGGCGTGGGAGGGTGAGAGGTTAGGCGAAGCCGGTCTGTGAGTTCGCGCATCTCACTGAGTTTTCGGGATTTATCGGTGGGCGGTGTAACCACTCACCCTCCCATGCTGCGCATGGGCCCCTCCCTCTCTCTCAGAGAGAGGGGTGATGCGAACCACGAGCKTTCAGCCCTTCTCATCCTCCCCCTCAAAACCTGCCGTACAGTCTCTTCACCTCGTCGCGAGGAAAGGGCGCATGGCCAGCGACCGATTGCGGCGGCGGGGGGYGATCGAGCGGTGAAGGTCCGAGGGGGATACTCGGACGGTCCGGGGACCTGGTGCGCTGCCAGGCCCGCCCGCCGTCGGCGTGGTTGAAGGTAAAAGGGCGTGTCAGGCTGCAAGCCCGTCCTCTTCGACCGCTGGGATCTTCCGGAAACGGAAGACCCTGGGTCCCGCTAAGGCCTGAACAGGGCCACCCGACGGGACGCTGGCGGATAACGGTCGCGCGGAGCGTCTGGCTTCGTCGAAACGGTACTTACAAACTCACACTCCGGACGCTGTCCGGCGCTCCGCGTCCCTTTCCATCCCTTCAGCGGCCAACCGCGTGAGGCGGCGGAGCTATGTGCGCAAATCCTCCCCCTAGCGGGGGAGGTGGCGCGAAGCGCCGGAGGGGGAAGTGAGGCTGAGAGATCTTCCCCCTCCGTCGGCTGCGCCGACACCTCCCCCTAGCGGGGGAGGATCTGAGGAACGCCGGCCGGCCTCTAGCCATTTCTTCCTGCACGCACAGGAGAAACGCCATGACCGATGTCGATACCGATGGCTGGGACGAGCAGGATGGCGCCGAGGCGCTGGACGAGGACGTGGTCGGCAAGGACGGCGAGCTGCGCACCTTCGAGGAGCTGCCCAACGTGCTGGACGTGACCCAGGCAGAGGGCGACGCCGACGATGACGACGCCTTGATCGGCGAAGAGCTGGACGACGACGAGATCATCGAACTCGAGCAGGACGACGATCCCGGCGACGGCCGCGACGTCGACGACCAGCGGCCTGAAGTCTTCGACGGCGAATAGAGGGCGGCGATGGCGGCGCGCAAGCTGGCGGCCTACGCGGCCAAACGCGACTTCAAGGTCACCGCCGAACCGTCCGGCGAGGTCGACGTCGCCGCCTCGGCGCGCGCGCGGTTCGTGATCCAGAAGCACGACGCCACGCGGCTGCACTACGACCTGCGGCTGGAGCACGAGGGCGTGTTCCTGTCGTGGGCCGTGACCAAGGGACCCTCGCGCGATCCRCACGATCGCCGCCTGGCGGTGCATGTCGAGGACCATCCGCTGGCCTATGGCGACTTCGAAGGCACGATCCCCAAGGGCCAGTACGGCGGCGGCACGGTGATGCTGTGGGACCGCGGCTGGTGGGCGCCCGAGCCGGGCTTCGACCTGGAGAAGGGCTTGAAGAAGGGCGAGATCAAGCTGGTCTTCGCCGGCGAGCGGATGAAGGGCGGCTACGTGCTCGTCCGGATCAACAACGACCGGATGGCCAAGGGGGCCTCGAGCGGCAAGCGCGAGAACTGGCTGCTGATCAAGCACCGCGACGAATTCGCCATCGAGGGCGACACCGACTTCCTGGAGGACACGTCCTTCTCGATCGCCTCGGGCCGGACCCTGGAGCAGATCGCCGCCGGCAAGGGCAAGGCCCCGACGCCGTTCATGACCAAGGCCGGGCCGGCGTCCGACGCCGTCTGGAGCAGCAAGGGCTCGCCCGAGGCCAGCGCCGAACAGGCCGCCGAGGCGACTGGCGCGCCGAAGGGGCGTGAGGCGAAAGGCAAGCCGGGACGAAAAGCGGCCATGCCCGACTTCGTGCCGCCGCAGCTGTGCAAGCTGGTCGACCGCCCGCCGGCCGGCGGCGACTGGGTCCATGAGATCAAGTTCGACGGCTATCGCATGCAGTTGCGGGTGGAGGGCGGTAAGGCCGCGCTGCGCACCCGCGCCGGCCTGGACTGGAGCGCGCGCTTCCCCCGGCTGATCGACGACGCCGCCGATCTCCCCGACTGCCTGATCGACGGCGAGGTCGTGGCCTTGGACGAGGCCGGCTCGCCCTCGTTCGCCGGCCTGCAGGCGGCCTTGGCCGAGGAGGACACCGACGACCTGATCTTCTTCGTCTTCGACCTGCTGCACGCCGACGGCGAGGACTTGACCGACCTGCCGCTGGCGGAGCGCAAGAACCGCCTGAAGACCTTGCTGGCCAACGCCTCCCCAAATGGCGGCGAACGCATCCGCTATGTCGAGCACTTCCAGAGCGGCGGCGAGGCGGTGCTGCAGTCGGCCTGCCGGATGTCGCTGGAGGGCGTGGTCTCCAAGAAGCTCGACGCGCCCTATCGCTCGGGCAAGAGCGGGACCTGGACCAAGGCCAAGTGCCGAGCCGGCCACGAGGTGGTGATCGGCGGCTGGACCACCACGGGCGATGCGTTCCGCTCGCTGATCGTCGGGGTTTATCGCGACGGCGACCTGGTCCATGTCGGCCGGGTCGGGACGGGCTATAGCCGCGACAAGGTCGGCAAGCTGCTGCCCAAGCTGAAGGCCAACGCCCGCAAGACCTCGCCGTTCGGCGGCAAGGGCGCACCGCGCGGCGGGCCGAACATCCACTGGGTGGAGCCCGTCCTCGTGGCCGAGATCGAGTTCGCCGGCTTCACGGGAGACGGCTCGGTGCGCCAGGCCTCGTTCAAGGGCCTGCGCGAGGACAAGCCGGCTCAAGCGGTCGAGGCCGAGGCCCCGGCGCCGGCCGACGAGGTCGAACTGGCCCAACCGAAAGCGGCCGCGCCGAAACGTTCCGGCGGCAAGGCCTCGGTGCTGGGCGTGGCGATCTCCAATCCCGACAAGCCGCTGTGGCCCGACGCCGGCGACGGGATGCCGGGAACCAAGCTGGATCTGGTCGAATATTTCGAGGCGGTCGGGCCGTGGATGCTGGAGCATATCACGGGCCGCCCGTGCTCGGTGATCCGCACCCCCGACGGCATCGGCGGCGAGACCTTCTTCCAACGCCATTCGGGCAAGGGCGTCTCGGCCCTGATCGACGACGTGACCGTCAGCGGCGACCGCAAGCCCTATCTGATGTTCAACACGGTCGAGAGCCTGGTCGCCGCCGGCCAATGGGGCGCGACCGAGCTGCACCCGTGGAACTGCCGGCCGGATGCGCCGGAGGTTCCAGGCCGTCTCGTCTTCGACCTCGACCCCGCGCCCGACGTGCCGTTCGAGGCCGTGGTCGAGGGCGCGCGCGAGATCCGTGACCGGCTGGAGGCCTTGGGCCTGGTGCCGTTCTGCAAGACCACGGGCGGCAAGGGGCTGCACGTGGTGACGCCGCTCAAGGGCGAGAAGGTCGACTGGCCCGCGGCCAAGGCCTTCGCCCGCGAGGTCTGCGCCCAAATGGCCGCCGACAGTCCGGACCAGTACCTGATCTCCATGGCCAAGAAGGATCGCGGCGGCCGCATCTTCCTCGACTACCTGCGCAACGACCGCATGAGCACGGCGGTCGCGCCGCTGTCGCCGCGAGGACGGCCGGGAGCGCCGGTGTCGTGGCCGGTGGCGTGGACCCAAGTGAGGAAGGGACTGGATCCCTCGCGGTTCAACATCCGGACCGTTCCAGGCCTGCTGAAGGATCTCGACGCCTGGGACGCCTATGCCGACAGCGAGCGGGACCTGGCGCCGGCGATCAAGAAGCTGGGGAGCGTGAAGGTCAAATGACCTGTCATCCCGGACAAGCGCGTAGGGCGCCGATCCGGGACCGCCGGGAGCGCTGAGTTCGTGGCGGTCCCGGGTCTCCGCTTCGCTCCGCCCGGGATGACAGAGGTAGGGGGAGCCCCTAGCCCGCCTTCTTCCTCGGCGCGGCCTTGTGCGCCGGCTTCTTCGCCGCCGCCTTGGCCGGCGCCTTGCCCAGGCTGTTCCTCAAGGCCTCCATCAGGTCCACGACATTGGTGTCGGCGGGCTCGTCGGGCGCGGAGACCTTGCGGCCCTTGCCCTTCTGCTTTTCCTTGATCAGGGCGCGCAGGGCGTCCTCGTAGCGGTCGTTGAACTGTTCGGGATCGAACGGGCCTTCCTTCTGCTCGATGATCTTCTGGGCGATCTGGATCATCGCCGCGTCGGGCTTCTTCTCGGGAATGGCGTCGAAGTACGAGGCCGCGTCGCGCACTTCGCGGCGAGTGCGCAGGGACCAGGCGATCATGCCGTTGTCGCGCGGCTCGATGGCCAACAGGCGCTCGCGCTGGTGCATGACCACCCGGCCCAGGGCGACCTGGCCCTCCTTGGTCATGGCCTCGCGGATCACGCCATAGGCCTCGGCGGCCAGCTTGCCGTCGGGGACCAGGAAATAGGGATTGTCCCAGTACAGCCGGTCGATCTCGTTGCCAGGGACGAAGCGCTCGATGTCGATCGTGCGGGTGCTTTCCAGGCGGACGCTGTCGATCTCGTCCTGGGTGATGACGACGTACTCGCCCTTCTCGTACTCATAGCCCTTGACGATGTCGGCGCGCTCGATGGGCCCCAGGTCGGGATCGGTCGGGATCATCCGGATCCGGTTATGGGTCTTCTTGTGCAGCATGTTGAAGTGCACGTCGCCGCGCGCGTCGGTGGCGGTGTACATGGCGACGGGGCAGGTCACGAGCGACAGGCGCAGGTGGCCCTGCCAGGTGGGACGGCCAGCGGCCATGGGCGTTTCTCCGTTCGACCGGACTCAACGGCGCGCACCGAGCGGCCGTTCCCGTCAGGCTTCGGAACACGAGGCCTCGGCGGCCTCCAGGAACCGCAGCACCGCCAGCTCGAACGCCCGAGCCGAGCCGCCGACCCTCAGCGGCAGGGCGCCTTGCTGATACGCCTCCAGCACCCGCGGATGAATGTAAGAACCCCGGCAGACCGCGGCGGTATTGCCCAGCAGGCCCGCGACGGCCTTGACGCAGGTATTGACGTTGCGCTTGGCCTCGGCGGCGCTTCTGGCCCTGGGGACCAGACATAAGGCCCGCGCGGCGGCCAGGGTGCCGGCCCAGGTGCGGAAGTCCTTGGCCGAGAAGTCCTCGCCGATCGCTTCGCGGATATAGGCGTTGACGTCGGCGCTCTCGACGGAGCGCCGCTGGCCGTCGTCATCGATGTACTGGAACAGTCGCTGGCCGGGGATGTCCTGGCAGGCCTTGACGATGCGGGCCAGGCGGCGGTCGCGGAACCCCGTCGTGTGGACCTTGCCGCTCTTGCCCTTGAACTGGAACGTGCCGCCGACGCCTGACAGCTTGGCGTGACGGTCGCGCAGGGTGGTCAGGCCGAAGCTCTTGTTCTCCTTGGCGTAGGCCTCGTTGCCGACCCGGATCAGGGTCAGCTCCATCAGCCGGACCACGGCGGCGATGACCTTCTCGCGGGGCAGGCCGCGACGGACGAGATCAGCCTCGACCCTTGCCCTCAGCTTTGGAAGCGCGCGGCCGAAGGCGATCATGCGGCCGAACTTCAGGCCGTCGCGGTCGCGCCGCCAGGCGTCGTGATAGCGGTACTGCTTGCGCCCCTTCTGGTCGCGGCCAGTCGCCTGGATGTGGCCGCGCGGGGAGGGGCAGATCCAGACCTCGGTCCAGGCCGGCGGAATGGCCAGCGTCCGGATGCGGTCAAGCGTGGCCGTGTCGGTGATCCGGTCGCCATCAGGATCGCGATAGTCGAAACCGCTCTTGGTCTGGACCCGCCGTATGCCGGGATCGTCGTCATTGACGTAGAGAAGGCCGGACGCGGCCGGCGGACCATCCATCGTATCGCGTGGCATCTCGCCCGCCCTCGTCACCGCTCCGTTCCAGGATCAACGGCGCGCGGGAAGTCGGGGTTCCGGACACGAAAAAGGCCCGCGACGCGAACGCCGCGGGCCCGATTTCCGTCGCCGGATCTACGTCTAGAATTCGTAGCGCAGCGAGACCTGCATGTACCACAGCGACAGGCCCGTATTGCGGGTCTTGGTCACCGAGGTCGGCACGCCGGAATAGCGATAGCGGACGCAACCGGAGTCGCTGGTCGTGGCGAGGGCGTTTTTGTCGTTCAAGCAGTCCACCCGGGCCAGGGTGTTGATGTCGCTATATTCCGACACCAGGCCCCAGTCGCGGTTGATCAGGTTCAGCAGGTTGCGGACGTCGACCTGGATCTTCAGCTTGTGGCCGTCGATCGGGGTCGGCAGTTCCTGGCTGAACTGGGCGTCCAGGCGGTTGACCGGCGCATTGGTGTTCGAGTTCTTCTGCGCCAGGCCGGGCTTCAGATTGTATTGCGTCACGTACTTCTTGAAGAGGTTCAGGTCGTTCGCGGTGGCGAAGGTCACCAGGCCGTAGTCCAGGCCCGACGCGCCGCCGCTGCCGCTGAGGTCCGGCACGTACAGCATCTGGGCCGTGCGGTTGACGCCGAACACCTGGCTGCGGCCCGACTGGCGGTCCTGCATGTAGAAGCCGAACGGACGGCCGTCTTGACGCTCGGCGAACAGGGTCACGCGGGTCTCGTTGTCGCCGAAGAACTTCTTACGGTAGCTGAACTCGGCCTTGTAGCGGTTCTTGATCTCGTAGACCGAGCGGCCCAGGTAGTCGCGGTTGGGGTCCATGCCGGCGGCGACGCCGCCGTACAGCGAGCCCGCCGTGGTGCCGAAGAACAGGCCGGCGTTGATGTCGTTCATGTTCTGGCGCGCATAGCCAAGCGAGAAGTCGCCGCCCCAGTCAAAGCGCTTGGAGACCTGAGCGCTAGCCGTCCAGCTTTCACCCTTGTCGGCGTTGGTGACGATGACGTCGCGGTTCGAGCCGAGGTTGGCCGAGCTCTTGCCCGGCGTGGTGGCGGCCAGGCCGTCATAGCGGATCCGGCCGTCGGGCAGGAACTTCTGCTCGCCGTTGATCACCAGCGGCTGGGCGCGGCTGTCGTAATAGGTGATCTCGTTCTGGGCCTGGGTGGCGATGTAGTTGACCGTGGCGGTCCAGCCGTCGGTCCACTTGCCCGAACCGCGCCATTCACCCGACAGATACAGCTTCCACTGGCCCGGCATCTCGAAGCTGGGCGACAAGGCGATGGCTTCGCCCAGCGGCGGGATGCTCGGCGCCCCGGCCAAGGTGCCCTGCTGCAGTTGCTGGATCACCGTCGGAACGGCCAGGCCGAACTTGGCGTCGGTGTTGAGGCCATCCAGCGCCGTCGAACCGATGGCCTGGGTGAAGCCGGGGGTGCCGCCGGTCTCGGTGAAGGTTCCGTTGCTGTTGCGCTGGATCGTGACCTGGCTGGTCGCGTAGCCGGTGTTGTAGAACGAGATGCCCGTCAGCACATCGGGCGAGCCGCCCGCGAACAGGCCGAACCCGCCCGTGAAACGCAGGTTGTCGCTGGCTTTCCAGTCGACCGAGACGCGCGGCATGAAGACGTGCAGGCCGTCGATGGTCTTCTGGTTGGTGTAGCCGTTCCGGGCCGTGAAGTTCGGGTTCAGGATTGGGCGGTCCGGCTCGTCGTACCAGTCGAAGCGGAAGCCGGCCGAGACCTGCAGGTTGTCGGTGATGTCCAGGGTGTCCTGGGCGAAGCCCGAATAGGTCCAATAGGTGCTGTCGAAGGCGGCGGCGTTCGGGTTGCCGGTCACCGAGTTGGCGTAGATCAGCTGGCTGGCCTTGCCGGCCTGATAGTCGGCGATCGAGTCGAAATAGTACTGGCCGCGCGAGTTCGGCACGAACACGTCGAAGACGTCGGCCTTGCGGGCCTGGGCGCCGACCTTGAAACGGTTTTCGCGCCAGCTGTACTCGGCCACGGCCTGGTAGCGGGTCTCCTGCTCGTCCAGGGCGTTGGCGTGGCGGAACTGGTCGGGGCCGAACAGCACCTGCGAGAAGCCGGCGGCGCAGCTGGTCAGGGTGGCGTCCGAGCTCGGGGCGGCGCAGACGCGCACGTCCGAGAAGTTCTGGCCGCCAGGCGGGTTCTGACCGTTGCGATAGTCGCGATAGGTGGCCTTCACCGTGGTCGACAGGTTGTCGGTCCAGTTGGAGTGAACCTCCAGGGTCGTGGCCTCGTCGCTATTGGCCTGCTGGTACCAGTGCGAGAACAGCGAGGCGTTGGCCGCGCCGAGATCGGTGCGCTGGAACGAGCTGCTCTCGGCGTAACGATAGGTCAGGCTGGCGCGGTGCTTGTCGCTGATGTTCCAGTCGATCTTGGCCGAGTACTTCTTGTCGGTGACCGGCGCGGTCAGCGGGATCGAGCCCAGGCTGTAATCGCTGGCGTAATTGTTGTTGTAGGTGTTGACGATCGAGTCGATCGTCGCCTGCGTCAGGCCGTTCGAGAAGGTGTTGACCGCACCCGAACCCGGGGCGCCGAACTGGGTGGTGTCCAGGGTCTTGTAGGTCTCGTACGAGACGGCGAAGAACAGCTTGTCCTTGATGATCGGGCCCGACAGGAAGCCGCCGTAGTTCTTCTGGCTGATGGTCTGGGGCACGCGGGTCTTGCTGTAGTGGCGGCCGACCATGCCTTCGTTCAGGTAGTTGACGAACCCGACACCGTGGAAGCTGTTGCCGCCCGAACGCAGCACCAGATTTAGGGCGCCGCCGACGAAGTCGCCGTTCTCGACATCGGTGGGCACGGCGGCGACGGAGAACTGCTCGACCGCATCAAGGGTGACCGGGCCGCGCGCGGTGCTCATGCCGCCCTGGGCCAGGCCGAAATTGTCCTGGGCCGACACGCCGTCGACGGACAAACGGTTCAAGCGCGGGTTCGAGCCAGCGATCGAGATGCCGCCGCCGTTGGTGCCGGCGCGACCGCCGCTGAGGTCCTGGGCGACGAGGATGTCGCGGCGGGCGAAGTCGCGCGGGTCGCGGGTCACGGCCACGACCGAGTTCAGGTCGTCGCGGTTCAGGACGGTCTTGGGGCCCTGGTCGTTGTTGGCGCGGCTGGCGGCCGAGACCACGATGGCCTCGACCTGGGCGCTGTCGCCCAGCTCGACGTCCAGGTCGGTGGTCTTGCCCAGGCTCAGGAACAGATCGGTGAAGGTCTTGGTCCCGCCGTCCGGCGTGCTGACCGTCACCGTATACGGTCCCCCCACGCGCAGGCCGCGCGCGTCGAACGCCCCGCTGCCGCCGGTCATGGTGGCGCTGCGCGTGCCCGAGGGCGTGTGCAGCACGGTGACGCTGGCGTTCGGCACGGCCACACCGCCGCTGGTCACTTGGCCGTGTAGGGAGGCTGTCGTCTCCTGAGCGTAGGCCACGCTCCCCAACGCCAATGTCATGGCGCCCAGGGCGGCCCCCGCCGCCAATCGCTTCATCGAAATCATGTAAATCCCCTCGCTTCGCGCCGTCACCAGAACAGCCGCCTGGCGGCGATGATGACGGCGCGTCATGGCGAGTCCGACACAGCCGCGCGAACCTACAAAGACGCGACGGCGCAAACGCCAGGGGAGGGAGCATGCTTGCCTGCGAATTGGACGACGTTCGGCGACGAACGGTCGTTCGCTAGGCGAGAGGGACGACGAGCGCTCGATCCGAAGTAAGATTTTACTTCGTACGCGGAGCGCCGACTCAGCGAGTCCGATCGTTCAGGCAAACAAAAGCCCGCGTCGCCGAGGCGGACGCGGGCTCTTTGCTTCAACCTGGAAGCCTCGAACGCCTAAGGAGCGTCGTCGTCCACCATGGCGCGGACCAGGTCGACGACCCGGCGACGCAGGCGGCGGTCGGCGAGTCGCGGGAACAGACTGGCCAGCTCCAGGCCTTCCGGCGTGGAGACGAACTCGGTCATCCGCTGGGCGAAGCCGTCGTCGATGCCGCCGTCGGTCTCGTCCAGGCCTTCGAAGAAGTAGGACACCGGGGCCTGCAACAGCTTGGCCGCGTCATACAGCTTGCTGGCGCTGATGCGGTTGGCGCCGCGCTCGTATTTCTGGATTTGCTGGAAGGTGATGCCGAGGGCGTCGGCGACCTGGGTCTGACTGAGACCCATCATCTTGCGGCGAATTCTCAGCCGGGCCCCCACGTACAGATCAACGGGGTGGGCCGGTTCGACTGCGGGTCGATCGTTCATCCGCCTGTATTCCCTCCAACGCCGCGAGGCGGCTTCGTGCCAATATTAACGGATATAGACCGAGCTTGGCTGCGTCGTCACGTGCGGGCATACGCGGAACGGGTCGTCGCGCCAATGTGTCGCGGTCTAGCTTCGCGGCTCGCAAGAGAGCGACATGGTCGGAAGAGGTCGTCGGGGGCTTGACGGACGAGGCCGCGAGAGGTGTCTGCGCGCCATGAAAGTTCAATCGGGCGCGCGTGTCGCCGTGGCCGGGGCCGGGGCGTTGGGATCAGCCACGGCGCTGCGCCTGGCGCGAGCGGGGTTCGCTGTCACCGTCTTCGATCCGGCTGCGCCCGGCGCCAACGCCTCGGGCGTGGCGGCTGGCATGCTGGCGCCGGTCAGCGAAGCCCTGTTCGACCCCGCCTCGCGCGATCACCTGCCCCTGCTGCGCCGCGCCCGTGATTTGTGGCCGGCCTTCGCCGAAGACCTGGGACTGGAGATCGTCCGCGCCGGCGTGCGAATCGAGGGCTCAGAGGCTTGGCGCGCCCAGGTCGGTCAGCGCCTGCGCGACCTCGGCCTGCCAACCGGCGAGGTCATCATCGAGGACTGGCGCATCGACGCTCGGCGCGCCCTCGAGGCCCTGCGCGCGGCGGCCGAGGTGGCGGGCGTGCGTTTCGAAATGAGCGCGGTCGAGGCCTTCGCGCCTGGAGCCCTGCGCCTGGCCGAAGGGCGAACCGAGGCCTGCGACATCTTGGTGCTGGCGACCGGACCCGGCGCGCGCGATGGCCGTTTGGCGCCGGAGACCGCCGCCCTGACGCCGATCAAGGGCCAGATCCTGCGTACGCCGGCCCTGGAGTCGGACGCGGCGGTGGTGCGGGGCGAGGGGGTCTATCTGGCCCCGGGCGAGACCTTGGCCATCGGCGCGACCATGGAAACAGGGCGCGACGACTTGGCGCCGGACGCCTCGGCGACCCAGGCCCTGCGGGCGGCAGCTTGGGCCCTGCGTCCTGACCTCGATCTGGACGAAGCGAAGGTCGAGGTCGGCGTGCGGGTCACTACGCCCGACGGCCTGCCGCTGGTGGGCTGGAGCGCGGTCCCCGGCGTCCTGTTGGCGGTGGGCGCGCGGCGCAACGGCTGGCTGCTCGCGCCGCTTGTGGCCGACATGGTCGCGGCGTATCTGAATGACGATAACCCGGGCCCCGACGCCGCCGCTATGGACGCGCGCCGCTTCGAGGAGTCCAAGTCCTGACGACCAGGATCTAACGAACAAGAGCGTGCAGGGGAGTAGGCCGGATGTCCGGATTCTGGTTGACCGAAGAGCAGGAAGCCATCCGCGAAGGCGTCGCCAAGGTGTGCGCCGCCTTCGACGACGAGTACTGGCGCCGCACCGACGAGACCGGAAACTTCCCCGAGGCCTTCGTCGCCGCCATCGCCGAGGGCGGCTGGCTGGGCGTGGCCATGCCCGAGAGCGTTGGCGGGGCAGGCCTGGGGCTGACCGAGGCCGCCGTGATGATGCAGGCCGTGGCCCAGTCGGGCGCCGGCTTCTCGGGCGCTTCGGCCATCCACCTGAACATCTTCGGCCCGATGCCGCTGGTGAAGTTCGGCACGGACGCGCAACGCGAGCGCCTGCTGCCCCGGCTCATCTCGGGCGAAGACAAGATGTGCTTCGCCGTCACCGAGCCCAATTCGGGCCTCGACACCTCGAGCCTGGAGACGCGCGCGGAGAAGGTCGAGGGCGGCTATCGCCTGAACGGCCGGAAGATCTGGACCACCGGCGCCCAGCGCGCCAACAAGATCCTGATCATCGCTCGCACCACCCCGAAGGACCAGTGCGCGAAGCCGACGCAAGGGCTGTCGCTATTCTACACCGACCGCGAGAAGATCGAGGCCAAGCCGATCCCGAAGATGGGCCGCAAGGCCGTCGAATGTAACATGCTCTTCATCGAGGACCTGTTCGTCCCGGCCGAGGATCTGGTCGGCGAGGAGGGCAAGGGCTTTCAGTACCTGCTGCACGGCCTCAATCCCGAGCGCGTGCTGTTCGCCGTCGAGGCCATCGGCCTGGGCCGCGCGGCGCTGGCCAAGGCCACCACCTACGCCAACGAGCGGATCGTGTTCGGAAGGCCCATCGGTAAGAACCAGGGGGTCGCCCATCCGCTGGCCAAGTCGTGGGCCGAGCTGGAGGCCGCCAACCTGCTGGCCTTCAAGGCCGCCGCCCTCTACGACGCCGGCAAGGAGTGCGGGGCCGAGGCCAACGCCGCCAAGTACCTGGGCGCCGAGGCGGGCTTCCACGCCTGCGAGAACGCGGTCCTGGCCCACGGCGGCATGGGCTACGCCAAGGAGTACGACGTCGAGCGCTATTTCCGCGAATCGATGATCGCCCGCATCGCGCCGGTCAGCCGCGAGATGATCCTGAACTTCATCGCCGAGCGCGTGCTGGGCTTGCCCAAGAGCTACTAGCGACGGATATGGCCGGGTCGCCGAAGGCTGCGACCCGGCCGCCGTTTCAACGCTGGAGGAGGGCTGTCAGGCGCCCGCGTTGAACCGGATCGGGATGCGCACCGTCGCGCCATCGACGGCCTGGCCGTTCTCCATCTGCGGCTTCATCTTGAAGAAGCGCGAAACCTTCAGGGCGGCGTTGCCGAAGCCTTCGTCGGTGGGAGTCTCGGAGAGAACCGAGCAGTCACGGACCGTGCCGTTGACCGCCACCACGCAGTTCAGGGTCGCCGAGCCCGAGAGTCCACGCCGCTGGGCGCTTTCCGGATAGTAGCGGGCCATGTCGTCGGCCGAGGGCAGCCGCAGCCAGTTGGCGCGGGTGATCATCTTGGTTGGCGGCGAAGGCGGGGCGGGCGGCGCGGGTGGCGTCGGCGTCAGGGTGGTGATCGGACCCGTGGCTGGCGGTCCTTCGACGATCGGGTCGGCGACCAGAGGCGGGGGCGTCTCGAACGGTGTCTGCAGCGGGATGTGCAGCTTCGGCGCGGCGGCCTGGGGCGGCGGCTGGTTCGTCGGGGGAGGAGGGGGCGGCGGCTTGGGTGGCGTGTAGATCGGTTCGAGGACAAAGGCCCTGTCCTCGTCCATCCTGGGCAACGGCGTGACGTACTTCTGATAGGCCAGGTAACCGATCAAAGCGATGTGGGCGGCGGCCGAGACGCCGATGCCGATCAGCAGCACCTTCGAGGGTTTGCGTGGCGCGTCGTCCAGGCCCGGGATGCCGGAGCCGTTGGGGTGGAGAGCCAGGTTCATATCGACCTCCTAGATGGAATTACATCTGTAGGATCAGGTCAGCACGAGCCGCTTCGACTGTAAATTGACAATCGTAATCCACGCGACGATTTTTCTTACGGCTGTAAGATCGGGTGCGGCATCTCGTCCCCGGACGCTGCCCGGCGAGCGTGGTTAATTGCCAATTAACCATACTCGCTCAGTCATGAGACCCATGCCTGCCGTCAGTTCCATCCGCAGCGTCGTCGAGTCGGCGATCCAGCGCGCTTCCAGCGCGACGGGGGTCGATTTCACGTTCCTGATGGGCACGGCCAAGCGCGAGAGCGGTTTCAACCCGGCCGCCAAGGCGCGGACGTCGTCAGCTTCCGGCCTGTTCCAATTCGTCGACCAGACCTGGCTGTCCACGCTGAAGAAGCACGGCGCCAAGTACGGCTACGCTCGCTACGCCGATCTGATCAGCCAAGGCTCGGACGGTCGCTACCGCGTCGACGGCGACGAGGCCCGCAAGGCCGTGCTGGGCCTGAAGGCCGATCCGCACGCGGCGTCGCTGATGGCCGGCGAGCTGGCCTCCGACCATGCCTCGTACCTGCGGGGACGGGTGGGCCGCGACCCCACGGCCGGCGAACTCTATGCCGCTCACTTCCTGGGACCGAAAGGCTCGGCCCGCCTGATCGAGGCCGCGACCGCATCGCCGGGCGCCAGCGCCGCCGCCATGTTCCCCGACGCCGCCCACGCCAACCGCTCGATCTTCTACAAGGAAGGCCGCGCCGCCACGGTGGGCGAGGTCTACGCCAACCTGACCAWGACCGGCGGCGCCACGCGTGTCACGGATCAAGAGCCTGTCCGCCTGCCGGAAGGCGATCAGGGCTTCATGCAGTACGCCGGCGGCCGCCGCCTGGAGCGTATCCGCCAGCAGGAAGCCATGGTCGACCTGATCCTTCGCGGCTCGCAAGAGGTCGGCAACCCGTTTGGCGGTTCGGACAGCCGAAGCATGGGCGGTGGCCAGCGGCTGGCCAGCTCGATGTTCTCGGCCGAGATGCTGCGCGTGCTGGCCGACGCCAACGACAAGGTCAAACAGCGCTGACGCTGGTCAGCGTCGCCACCTGCTCCTCTGACCATCCCAGCTCCCTGAACACCGACGCCGTATCCGCGCCTAGCCTTGGCGCGGGGCCGCGCGGGCCGTCTTGCGCGCCTGGGAAGCGAGCCGGCGCGGCGGGGGCCCTGAAGGTCCCGCCCGCGCCGTCGGGCGTGTCGACGAAGCAGCCGGCCGCCTCGGCCTGGGCGTCCGCCGTCAATTCGCGCGGCGTCTGGTAAGGCGCCCAGGTGATGTCGCCGGCGTCGAGCGCCTCGGCGACCTGTGGATAACTCATGGCCCCGAACGCCTCGTCCAGGATGTCGACCAAGGCCTGACCGTTCTCGCGGCGGGCCTTGGCCGAGGAAAAGCGCGGATCGTCGACCAGCTCTGGTCGTCCGGCCGCCGCAACGATGCGTGGCCAGTCGACCGAGCCTTGACGGGGCAGGAGACAGATCCAGCGGCCCTCGGCGGTCTTGTAGAAGTTGGCCAGGGGCTGCACCGCCTCGCGCCGGCCACGCGTGGAGGCCAGCTTTCCGAACCGCAGCTGGATCGCCATGTCAGAGCCGATCGCATAGACGCCGGTGCGCAGCAGCGAGGTCTCGACCAGGCGGCCAACGCCTGTGCGGGTGCGCTCATGGACCGCCGCGAGGATCGCCGAGACCGTGGCCAACGAGGTGACGTGGTCACCCATGCCGGTGCGGATCGGGAACGGCTCGGCCCCCTTGGGCGCGGTAATCGAGCCGACACCGGCCCGCGACCAGAAGGCCGCCACGTCCATGCCGGGTTTGTCGGCGTCGGGACCGGTCAGGCCATAGCCCGTCAGGCTGCAATAGATCAGCCGCGGATTGACGGCCTTCAGCGCCTCGAAACCCAAGCCGGCGCGCGCCAGGGCGGCCGGGCGGACATTGGTCAGGAAGATGTCGGCCGTCGCCGCCAGGGCCTTCAAGGCCTCACGGCCAAGGTCGGAGCGGATATCCAAAACCACCGCCCGCTTGCCTCGGTTGTCCAGCTCGAAGATCGGGTTGGCGTCCTGGTCCGAGCCGATCGTGTCGAAGAAGCGCCGCATTGGGTCGCCCTCGGGGGACTCGACCTTGATCACGTCGGCGCCCCAGTCGGCCATGATCCCGGCCGCGCCGGGCGCTGCGATATAGGTCGCCAGCTCGATGACCCGCAGTCCTTCCAGCATAGCGTCCTCCCCGCCCTTGTCGTTGCGGGAACCATGGGGGAGGGCGGCCCGTGGGGGAAGGCTTACCTTGGGGCGCCCTTAGGCGGCTTCGGCCCTGGCTTCGCGACGGTCGAGCGAGGCGGCGTCGGCCAGGACGCGGGCCACGGCGGCCACGCTGACCGGCTTGCGCAGGACGATGTCGGCGCCGGCGTCGAGGAATTCCGAAGCCTCGTCGCCATCCCCGTCGATCATCGCCACGATCGGCGCGGCGCGATTGGGACCCTCGGCGTCGCGCAGGGACGCGGCGACCGCGGGGCCGTCCATGATCGGCATGCGATGATCCAGCATCAGCAGGTCGAACTCGGCGATCTTGGCCAGGTCGGCGGCCCGGCGGCCGTTCTGGGCGTGGACCACTTGGTGGCCTAACTGCTCGAGGATGGCGCGCAGCATGGCCGCGTTCAGGGCGTCGTCTTCGGCGATCAGGATGCGCAAGCTGCGCGGCGCGCCCGAAGCCTCCGCGGCGGCGGAGTCCAGATTTCGCTCCAACTCGCATTCGACGTCGGCGTCGAAGGGCAGGGTCAGCGTGAAGCAGCTGCCGACGCCGACGGCGCTGCGCGCCTCCAGGGCGCCGCCCATCAGGCGAGCCAATTGGCGCGACAGGGAGAGGCCCAGGCCCGCGCCGTTGACGCCGGCGCCAGTGCGCTCGACGCGGCGGAAGGGCTCGAAGGCCTGCTCCATCTCCTCGACCGACAGGCCAGGTCCGGTGTCGGCGACCTCGATGGCCACTTGACCGTCGCGCAGCTCCAGTCGGACCTCGATACGGCCACGCACCGTGTACTTGACCGCATTGCCGAGCAGGTTGGCGATGATCTGGCGCGTGCGCAGGGCGTCGGCCATGGTCGCGCCCCTGTCGCGGCCGCGCAGCAGAGGGTCGACGTGGACAGCCAGCTCCAGCCCCTTGGTCGCGGCGTGGGGCTTGTCCAGCAGCACCAGGTCCTGGACTAGGCGCACCGGGTCGAAAGGCTGGGTCTCAACATGGAGGCGACCGGACTCGGCCGTTTCGGAGTCGAGGGTGGCGTTCAGGACCGAGATCAGATCCTGGGCGGCGTCCAAGGCGGCGTTCAACTGCTCGCGCGAGGGCGCGGCGCGGCCGCCACGGCCCGCGGCGGCCGCCAGCACGTGCGTGACGCCGGTCAGGCCATTGCGAATTTCGTGGCTGAGGGTGGCGACGATGTCCGATTTCGAGCGGGCGGTGCGTTCGGCGGCCTCGAGCACTCGCAGGCGCTCGTCGACCAGATGCTCGTGGGCGACGGCCAGATCATGCTGGCGGCGGAACATGCGATTGAGGATCAAGGCCAGGGTGATCGCCAGGGCCAGGCCGCCCCAGGTCAGCTCACCGGCCTGCTGGCCGTCCGGATGCGAGAACCGAGCGATCAAGGGACCGGCCGCCGCGATCGGGGCGACGATCAACAAACTCGGCAAGTGAGGCGCGGCGAAGAAGACGCAGAGCACCGCGCCCGCCGTCGCCAGCATCAGCAGGGTGTCGCGCGCCGGACCGGCGCCTTGGGCGAAAGCCGAGATCTGAACGACGGTCAGCGCCCAAAGCACGCCACAAAGCACCTGAACCCGCGCTCGGCGGTTAAGGTCTTGCGACGCTTCGACGCGCAACCAGTTCACGGCGGCGTAGAAGACGGCCCAGTTGATCGCGAACAGCGCGAAGCTGGCGCTCATCCAGACGCGGTTGGCGGCGAAGGATCCAACCCAGACGAAAAAGGGTAGGCTGACCGCGAAAACCCCAAGCGCATAAGGCAAAAGCGCGGCTTGGGAGTCCAGCGCCTTGGCCAGATTGGCGCCGTTCGTCGGGCTCTCTTTGGGGCGGCGCTCGGCGAACAAGGTCGCGCTCCTCTTGGTTGAGCGCGCACCTTAGGGGGAGCATGGTTTGTACCCGGTTACGGGACATCGTTAATCCACAGCTTCCTGGCTCAAACAATCATTAAGCCTAACCGTCGAGGATGCGACTCCTCGCATAGGGTTGGGCGGGCGAACCATGGCCACGACACGCGCTGCACTGACAGAATCCGACATCCGCATGCTCGTGAAGGGCGCGACGCCTGACGAGCGCGCCCTTGCGGCGCACAAGCTGTGTCGAAACATCGACCGCGCCGTCCTCACCGAGGAGGAGCGCCAGGTCGCGCACGACATCCTGCGCGTGATGGCGGCCGACGCCGCCGAGCTGGTTCGTCGGGCCCTGGCCGTCACGCTCAAGAATTCCACGGCCCTGCCGCCCGACGTCGCCAACCGCCTGGCGCGCGACGTCGAGAGCGTTAGCCTGCCGGTCATCAGCTTCTCTCCGGTGTTCACGGACACCGACCTGGCCGAAATCGTCCGCGTGGGCGGCCCGTTGCGCCAGATGGCGGTGGCCAAGCGCCCGAAGCTGTCGGCGCGCATCACCTCGATGCTGGTCGAGGAAGGGGGCGAGGACGTGGTCGCCACGGCCTGCGCCAACGACAACGCCCGCTTCTCGGAAGTGACGCTGCAAAAGGCCCTGGATCGGTTCGCCAAGTCCGAACAGGTGCTGCAGGCCGTCGCCTATCGCTCGGCCCTGCCGCTGGCGGTGTCCGAGCGCCTGATCGACATGGTCGGCGACCAGCTGCGCGACCACATCCTGTCCAACCACGCGCTGTCGCCCGAACGGACCCTGGAGCTGATCGTCGGCGCCAAGGAGCGGGCGACGATCGATCTGGTGGATCAGGCTGGCCGCGCCGCCGATCCCAAGGCCTTTGTCGCGCACTTGAACGGCGTGGGGCGGCTGTCGCCGTCATTGCTGCTGCGCGCCCTGGCCCATGGCCATATGACCTTCTTCGAGTGGGCCGTGGCCGAACTGGCCGGCGTGCCGCACCACCGCACCTGGCTGATGATCCACGACGCCGGTCCCCTGGGCCTGAAGGCGATCTGCGAGCGCGCCGGCCTGCCGCCGCGCCTGCTTTCGGCGTTCCGTGCGGGGATCGACGCCTTCCACGGCCTGGAGTTCGACGGCCGCGCCCACGATCGCGAACGCTTCCAGGAGCACATGATCCAGCGCTTCCTGACCTCGCCGCACGCTGTCTCGCGCGAGGACAGCGAGTATCTGCTGGAGCGCATGGACCGCAGTTCGAACAAGCGCCGCGCCGCTTCGGCCTGAGTTCGCCGCCAAACGGCCGTTCGAAAGAAACCTGGGCAAGGCCGCGCGCCGGCGCCAGACTTGACGGATGTCCGACCCCGCACCGGGCGCGATCCGCCCCGCCGCCACTATCCTTCTGCTTCGTGACGCGCCGGCGTTCGAGGTGCTGATGGTCAAGCGCCACCACCAGATCGACTTCGCGGCCGGGGCCCTGGTCTTTCCCGGCGGCAAGAGCCACCAGGGCGACAGCAATCCGCGCTGGGGCGAGCTGGCGATCGGCTTCGACACGCTTGGCCAGGACGACGCGGCCTTGCGCATCGCCGCCATCCGCGAGGCCTACGAGGAGGCCGGCATCCTGCTGGCGCGCGACCGGGACGGGGCCTTCTACGCCGGCGAGGCGGCCAAGGACGTCCGGGCGGCGGTGGCCGAGGACAAGGTCGCCTTCATCGACGTGGTCGAGGACCTGGGGCTGAAGCTGGACCTCTCGGCCCTGACCGTCTTCGCCCGCTGGATCACGCCCAAACTGATGTCCAAGCGGTTCGACACCTGGTTCTACGTCGCCCACGCGCCCCTGGCCCAGCAAGCGATCTGCGACGGCCACGAGGCGGTCGACGCCGAATGGATCGCACCGGACCTGGCCCTGGATCTGGCGGCGTCGGGCGCGCGCAAAGTCATCTTTCCCACCCGCATGAACCTGCGGCTGCTGGCCGAAAGCGCCAGTCCCGCCGACGCCGTCGCCCGAGCGGCGGCGCGCGAGCTGGTCACGGTCGAGCCGTGGATCGACGGGCCGGTGCTGCGGATCCAGGAGAACGCCGGCTATGGCGCGGCGACTGAGCCGCTGGAGGCGTTTTGAGAATGCGCCCTAGCCCTTGATCCCCGGCCCGGCGGCGTTGACCCAGGCCACGACGTCGCCCAGCACCTTGGCGACGGCCTGGTCATAGGCCGGCACGATGGCCGAGACCCGGTTGTCGGCCGCCTTCACGCGGGCCTCGAACACCTGGTCGCCGACCAGGGCGCGATCCTGGCTGCGGTTCAGTACGCCCCGCACCCGCACCACGATTTCGGGCGCGGCCTTGGGGCCGTTGACATAGTCGGCCTCGAAGGTGCGGACTTCCAGCCGCAGCACGAGGTCGGCCTTGGCCACTTCCCCGCGGCCGATCAGGCGAGCCCTCCCAGGATCGTTCTCGAACGAATGGGCGACAGCCTCCTCGAACAGTATGAAGGCCGGCGAGACCCACCGCGCGTCGGCGATATAGGCGACCTGGCCGCCGGTGCTGGTCAGGATGCGGTCGCCTGCGGCGGCGCGGGTGAACGCCGACGGCGCCTTCAGCACGCCGAACATCGCGCCGGGCGGGCCCTTGGCCACGCTGACGTTCGCCTCGCCGAAGCGGTAGAGGTCGGCCGGCTTGGCCTTCGGGAAGACGCTGATGCAGCCGGAAAGACTGACGGTCAGGGCCGTGACGGCCAGAAATCTGGAGGCGTTGCGGATCATCGGGCTCACGGCTTGACCTCCACTTCCTTGGCGGGCGGCTTGCCGACCACGCCTCGGGGGTTCTGTTCGACATCGGCGACCAGGCGGTCCAGGGACTCGGCGGCCGATTGCAGGGTGACGATGGCGGCCGAAAGCTGCGGCAGGCCGGTGGTGGCGAAGTCGCTAGTCGGGCCTTCCAGCTTGGAGACCATGCCGCGGGCGTCCTTGGCGGCGCCCTTCAGCTCGGTGGCGGCGTCGCCCAGCTCCTTCATCGTGCGCTTGGCGTCGCCGTCGACCAGGCCGTTGGCGCTTTTGGTGAGCTCGGTGATCGACTGGGCGGTCGCATCGATGCTCTGCAGCGCCTTCTGGGCGTCGGCGATGATCTCCTTGCGCTCCCGCAGCTCGGCGGTCACGGCCTGGACGTCGCTGAGCGAGGCGCTGAAGGTCTTGATGTTCTTGTCGGACAGCACGCGGTTGACGCGGTCCAGCGCCTCGATCGTTCGCGTCAGCACCGTACCGCCGCCCTCCAGCAGGTCGGACAGCGCACTGCGCTGGCTGCGCAGAACCGGCACCTTGCCGCTCTTGACCGTGTCCTTCAGCAGCGCCTTGTTCGGCGAGCCGGCGGTGATCTGGACGTAGTTGACGCCGGTGATGCCCTGCGGCTCCAGCGTGGCGTAGCTGTCGACCTTGATCGGCACGTCCGAGGTGACCCGGGCGCGGGCGATCACCCGGTTGGGGTCGCTCTTGTCCAGTTCGATGCGCGACACCTCGCCGACCTTGATGCCGTTGAAGTGGACCTCGCCGCCTTCGGAGAGGCCGCGGACCGGACCGATGAACAGGATGTCGTAGAGGTCGTAGTCGCGCGTGAAGCTGAGCTTGGCCAGCCAGACCACGAAGATCACCAGGCCCATGAACAGGGCCAGGGAAATGGCCCCGACCAGGGCGTAGTTGGCGTTTCTTTCCATCAGAAATCAGTCCTCGCCTCGGCCGGATCCTCGGAGGTCGCGGCGGCGCGTCCCCGGGGGCCCAGGAAGTATTGCTTGATCCAGGGATGATCCGAACGCTCGAGCTCGCGCACGGGCGCCACGGCCACGACCTTCCCGTCGGCCAGCACGGCGACGCGGTCGGTGATGGCGTAGAGGCTGTCCAGATCGTGGGTGATCATGAAGACGGTTAGATCCAGGCTGTCGGAAAGGTCCTTGATCAGCGCGTCGAAGGCTTCGGCGGCGATCGGGTCGAGGCCGGCCGTGGGCTCGTCCAGGAACAGGAGTTCAGGGTCCATCGCCAACGCTCGAGCCAGGCCGGCGCGCTTGCGCATGCCGCCCGACAGCTCGGCGGGCTTCAAGGTCGCGGCGCGGGCGGGCAGGCCGACCATGGCGATCTTCAGTTCAGCCAATTCCTCGACCTCGCGCCGGGGCAGGCGGGTGTGCTCGAACAGCGGCGCGGCGACGTTCTCGCGCACGGTCAGGTTCGAGAACAGCGCGCCCTGCTGGAAGAGTACGCCCCAGCGCCGCTCGACCGACGACCAGCGCCGCCGCGAGGCCGTGCGCATGTCGCCGCCGAACAGTCGCACCGTGCCGCCGTCGGGGGCCTTCAAGCCGATGATGGTGTTCAGCAGCACCGACTTGCCGGTGCCCGAGCCGCCGACCACGCCCAGCACCTCGCCGCGCTCGACCTTCAGGTCCAGGCCGTCATGCACGAGGTTGTCGCCGAACGACGAGACCAGGCCTCGCACCTCGATCGGAAAGCGCTCGGCCTCGGCCGGATCGATCGACGGCGGCAGGGGGGCGGGGCTGGTCATATGTCCAGCTCCATATAGACGAGGGCGAAGATCGCATCGATCAGGATGATGGCGAAGATGGCGTGCACCACCGCCGCTGTCACGCGCCGACCCAGGGACTCAACGTCGTTGCCGACCTCCATGCCTTGGCGGCAGCCGATGGCGGCGATGACCATCGCCATCACGGGCGCCTTGGACAGGCCGATCCAGAAGTGGGTGGCCCCGACATAGTCGATGATCCGCTGCAGGAAGAAGGTCGGCGACAGGTCCAGCACGATCCACACGACCAGGATGCCTCCCGCCAGACCGGCGAGGGTGGCCACGAAGGTCAGCAGCGGGATCGTGAACAGCAGGGCGGCGAACCTCGGCAGCACCAGGGCTTCGTACGGATCCACGCCCATGACCTGCATGGCGTCGATCTCCTGGTTCATCTTCATCGAGCCGATCTCGGCCGCGAAGCTGGAGGCCGACCGGCCGGCCAGCAGGATGGCGGTGATCAGGATGTTGAACTCGCGCATCACCGAGATGCCGATCAGCTCGACCGAATAGACCTGGGCGCCGAAGTCGGTGAGCATGTTGGCGCCGAGCAGGGCCACCACCGCGCCGATGAAGAAGGTGGTGGTCGCCACGATCGGCATGGCGTCCAGCCCCGCGCGCTCGCACTGCGAAATGATCGGAGCCCAGCGGATCCGGCGGGGATCGGCGAAGCTGCGTCCCAGGGCGACCAGCAGGTGTCCCAGGAACACCATGGTGCTGTAGCCGTCGGAGAACAGGCCGAAGACCCCGTGGCCGATCCGCTCGAGCAAGGCGTGAAAGCCGCCGGGCCGCACGGTGGGCTCGGGCTCGACCTGGATGGCGGCGCCGACCAGCTCCAGCAGGCRTGACACCTCGCGGCGGGCCTGGACGTGCTGGGTGTCCAGCCGATCGCCGGCCGCGCGCAGGATGGCGTAAGCGCCGGCGGTGTCGCAGCGGTTGACGTTCGTCAGGTCGAACGTCAGGTCGCGCCGGTTGGAAAGCGCCTGGGCCAGGCGCAGGCCGGCGTCGAGCAGACCTCGCGCGGTCCAGTCCCCCGAAAGCACGGCCGTCGAGCGGCCGTCCTGTTCGGTCAAGGTGAAGTCCGCCGGAAGCGCCATGAAGTCCTTGAGGGTCTCTACGCGACTATATCCAAGCCCCGCCATGGACCTGACAAGTCCAAAACGCGCCAAGGCCTAGCTTGGTTCTATTCACGGCCAGAACGTGGCCRTGGCCTGCGAAAATGGGCGGCCTGACCGGTGGTGCGGCCACGCGGCGCATCGTGTCGAACTTCAATCTTGGTTAACAGATTCCGGTCACGAACGTGGTCAATCAAACCTTACCATCGAGTCGGAGTACCGAAGGCATGAGCGCGCACGCGAAGCTGGATCAGCGGATGGCCTTCATGCGCTTCGACGAGCGCTCGCGTTCGGCCCTGCGCGCGATCAAGCCGGTGATCGACGCCGAGATCTCCACGGCCCTCGGCAAGTTCTACAGCCAGGTCCGCGCCTTTCCCGAAACGCGCGGCAAGTTCCGCGACGAGGGCCACATGGCCGGCGCCGAGCGCGCCCAGGCCGCCCATTGGCGCCGGATCGCGCAAGCCGACTACGGCGACACCTATGTCCGGGACGTCGAGCGGATCGGCCGCGCCCATGTCGAGGCCGAGCTCGAGCCGCAATGGTACATCGGCGGCTACGCCCTGGTCGCCGAGGAGCTGATCCGCGCCGTGGTCGCCAAGCGCGCCAAGGGCCTGTTCAACGGCGCCAAGTCCGACGCCGAACTGGCCGACGGTCTGTCGGCCCTGACCAAGGCCGTGTTCCTGGACATGGAACTGGCGATCTCCAGCTATCTGACCCTGCTGCAGGAAGAGCGCGACGCCCTGGAGGCCGAGCGTGAAGCCGCCGAGCGTCGCCAGGTCCAGGCGGTCAAGGCGGTGGGCGAGGCCCTGGCGCGCCTCGCGGCCGGTGACCTCTCGGCCCGCGTCGATGGCGAGCTTGCGCCTGAGTTCCAGAGCCTGAAGACCGACTTCGAACGCGCCGCCGGGGCCCTGGGCGAGGCGATGCGCGCGGTCGAGCACTCGGCCAGCGGCATTCGCGCGGGCGCCGACGAGATCGCCCGCGGCGCTGAGGATCTCTCGCAACGCACCGAACAGCAGGCCGCCACGCTGGAACAGACGGCCGCCGCCGTCGAGGAACTGACCGGGGCCGTCGGCAAGACCGCCAAGAGCGCTCGCGAGGTCTCCTCTCGCGTCGGCGAAGCGTCGGCCGAAGCCGAGCGCTCGGGGCAGATCGTCACCCGCGCCGCCCAGGCCATGACCAAGATCGAGGCCCAGTCGCAGCAGGTGAACCAGATCCTGGGCATGATTGACGAGATCGCCTTCCAGACCAATTTGCTGGCCCTGAACGCCGGCGTCGAAGCCGCGCGGGCGGGGGATGCTGGTAAAGGCTTCGCGGTCGTCGCCCAGGAAGTGCGGGCGCTGGCCCAGCGCTCGGCCGAGGCGGCCCGCGAGATCAAGTCGCTGATCACCGAGTCGAGCCGCCAGGTCAGCGAGGGCGTCGACCTCGTCGGCCAGACCGGCGAGTCCCTGCGTGGCATCGTCAACAAGGTCGAGGGCATCAACGAGCTGGTCAACGCCATCGCCGCCTCGGCCAGCGAGCAGGCCACGGCCCTGGGCCAGGTCAATTCGGCCGTCAACCAGCTGGACCAGGTCACCCAGCGCAACGCCGCCATGGTCTCGCGATCGACCGAAGCGACCCACGCCCTGCGGGTCGAGGCCGCGGACCTGTCGAACCGCGTCGGCGCCTTCCGCCTGGGCTCGCGTCCGCAGACCCAGACCTTCCAGTCGAGCTATCAAGAACGTCCCGTGGAAAACCCGGTGCACGCCGCTCGAGCCCGCGTCGCGGCCTTCGCCCGCCCGGGGCGGTAAGGCGATCTTTTCATCCTCCCTCGCGGAGCGGGGGAGGTGGATCGGCGCGGATACGCGACGAGACGGAGGGGGCGTCCCTCCGCCGTCGCCAAGCGCCCCTCCGTCACGCTGCTGCGCGTCGCGACACCTCTCCGTTTTCCGGATGAGGAGGAGATCTAGCGCGGCGGCGGCGCCGTCGAGGCGCGGTGGATCAGTTCAAAGGGCAGGAGCTCATCGATCGGCCGTTCGGGCGGCTCGTTACTCTTGGCCTGGGCGATCAGCAGCTTGGCCGCCACCGAGGACATCTCCGCCACCGGCTGGCGCACAGTGGTCAGCTGCGGCCGGCTGAAGCGTGAGCTGGGGCTGTCGTCGAAGCCCGCCACTGAAATGTCGCCGGGGATCATCAACCCGGCTTCCGCGACCGCGGCGATGCAGCCCAGGGCCATGTCGTCGTTGCTGGCGAAGATCGCCGTCGGGCGGTCGGGCAGGGCCAGCAGGGCCTTGGCCTGCTCCAGGCCCGACTGGAACGTGAAGTCGCCCTGGCGCACCAGGCCCTCGGCCACCGGCAGGCCGCGCGTCTTCATGGCCTCCAGATAGCCCTCGCGCCGCGCCTGGCTGGCGCCGTAGCGCGGCTCGCCGATGATGAAGCCGATGCGCTTGTGGCCGAGGTCGGCCAGGTGTTCGGTCATCTCGCGGGCGGCGGCGACGTCGTCCATGTGCACGCGCGGACCCTGGCCGGAGGTGCGCTCGGGCCCCACGCGGACATAGGGCGTGCCGGCCTTTTCCAAGAGCTCCAGCACCACTTCATTGTCGGAAGAGGGCGGAGTCAGGATCACGCCATCGGGTTTCAGGGCGGCCAGCAGGGCGGCCACTTCCTGGCGCACCTGTGGGCCCTCGTGATCGATCAGTTCGATCAGCAGGTGGTAGCCGGCGGCGCGGCACTCCAGCGTCGCGCCCAGCTGGATGCGGCTGAGATAGTCGGCGCCGCGCTCGCTCTGCCAATGGTCGATGGTCAGGGCCGCGTCGACGAAGACGGCGATCACGAATGAGCGTGAGCCGGCCAAGCTGCGCGCCGACAGGTTCGGACTGTAGCCGAGATCCCCAGCGGCGGTGAGCACACGCTCGCGCATCGCGGGCCGAACGTTCGGCTCGTTGTTCATCACCCGCGAGACGGTCTTGATCGAGACGCCCGCCCGCGCGGCGACGTCGTAGATCGTCACCGAAGCCATCAGTCTGTCCCGACTTGCATTAGAGTCACGCCCATTCCCCCAACCTAGAGCCTGTCCGCTCCAGAAGGAAACTCCCTGCTTAACCGTAAGCGCCCCCTTGTGCAGCCCCGAAGGGGCGGCCACTGTCGCGTTTCGACGCGGCGCGAAGACCGCGCGGAGCCTGTCCAGTTCCGGTGAAAGCCTCGGAATGGAAAAAACGGGCTCCGTTCAAAGGATCTGGAGCATGGCGGTGGCCATGCTCGTTGGGGAGGTGAGATGCGGCCTGACGACGGGGCGCGGCCCAAGATGCCGGTGCGCGCGAACTTCATCGCCGCCTATACCCTGGCCCAAGTCGGGGCCTTTGTTTCGTTCCAACCGCTGCTGCAGGTCCTGCTGCCCCTGAAGGCCGAGGCCATCGACCACGCCAGCAAGGCGGTGGTGCTGAGCCAGGTCGCCTTCTACGGCGCCATCGTCGCCAGCATCGCCAACCTGATCGCCGGCGCGATCAGTGACCGCACGACCTCGCGCTTCGGCCGCCGTCGGCCCTGGATGGTGGTGGGCGCGGTGGGCGCGTCCCTGGCCTACCTCGCCATCATGCGCGCCAAGACGCCGCTGGAGCTGATCGGCGGCGTGATCCTGTTTCAGCTGACCTTCAACCTATGTTTCTCGGCCCTGGTCGCGGTGATGCCCGACCGGGTGCCGGACAACCAAAAAGGCATGGTCGCGGCGTTCCTCAGCCTGGGCAATCCGATCGGCACGGCGGTCGGCGCGGTCCTGATCGGTGGGGTCCTGGTGTCGGAAGGCTGGC
This sequence comes from Caulobacter sp. P4_E5, assembly GCF_056401555.1. Classification (NCBI taxonomy): domain Bacteria; kingdom Pseudomonadati; phylum Pseudomonadota; class Alphaproteobacteria; order Caulobacterales; family Caulobacteraceae; genus Caulobacter; species Caulobacter sp. P4_E5. The sequence continues at coordinate 5,703 of NZ_JBFUJD010000052.1, read as the reverse complement.
GCTACGCCACGATCTCGGCCGCCCTGCTGCTGGGCCTGGCGCCGTTCGTGATCCGGCTGCGCGATCCACCGCTGCCCAAGGAGAATGTGCCGCCGTTCCACCTGATGGAGTTCATCGCGGGACTGTGGGTCGATCCGCGCAAGCATCCCGACTTCGCCTTCGCCTGGGTCGGACGGTTCATGGTGCTGGTCGCCCTGAGCCTGGTCCAGTGCTACATGCTCTACTTCCTGCAGGATGTGCTGGACTATCCACGCCTGTTCCCCGGCCATCGGTCTGAGGAGGGACTGGCGATCCTGACGACGGTCTCCACCATCTCCAACGTCGCCCTGGCCATGCTGGGCGGAATGCTGTCCGACCGGCTGCAGCGCCGGAAGCTGTTCGCCTTCGGCGCGGCCGTCGTGCTCGCCGCGTCCATGGTCGTCTTTTCGTTGTCGCCGAGCTGGCCGGTTCTGGTGGCGGCCTATGTGGTGTTCGGGTGTGGGGCCGGCTGCTTCTGCGCGGTCGATATCGCCCTGGTCACCCAGGTGCTGCCCTCGCAGCGCGACGCGGGCAAGGACCTGGGCGTGATCAATCTGGCCAACACCCTGCCGCAAGCCTTGGCGCCGGCCCTGGCGATCTGGAGCCTGGGACCGACCCATCTCAACTTTCACGTCTTCTTCCTGATGGCCGCGGCGCTGGCCCTGGCTGGCGGTCTGGCCATCCTGCCGATACGAGGGGTGCGCTAACCCGTTCAGAGGCCGCCTTGCCCCAGTTTCGCGTCGTCACCGACCCCGACGATCCCGCCGTCGCGCCGTTCCGGGCGATCAAGGAGCGTGATCTTGTCGGCCGCGAGGGCCTGTTCATCGCCGAGGGCGAGACGGTGCTGCGAGCCTTCGTCCGCGACGCGCCCGAGCGGGTGGTCTCGCTGCTGATCGATCCCAAGCGCAAGGACAAGCTGGCCGAGGTGTTCGCCGGCTTGCCGGACGACACGCCGGTCCATTTGGCCGACCAAGTGGTCGTGGACGCCATCGCCGGCTTTCACCTGCATCGCGGCGTATTGGCCGTCGGTCGCAAGCCCGAACCGGTCGCGGCGCGCGAGCTTCTGGCCCAGCTGCCGGGGCGCGCGGTGGTGCTGGTGCTGTGCGGCATCGCCAATCACGACAACATCGGCGGCATCTATCGCAACGCCGCCGCCTTTGGCGCGGACGCCGTGATCCTCGACGCCGACTGCTGTGATCCGCTGTACCGCAAGGCGATCCGCGTCTCGGTCGGCGCGGCGCTGTCGGTTCCCACGGCGCGGCTGGAGCGCGGCGAGGACATCGCCGAGCTGCTGGCGGCGACGGGCTTCGAGGGCTTGGCGCTCAGCCCGTCGGCGACCGAGATCCTGGCCCGCCTGACGCCCGCGCCGCGCACGGCGGTGCTGCTGGGCGCCGAAGGGCCGGGCCTCTCCCCCGAGGTCATGGCCCGCGCCAGGACCGTCGGCATTCCGATGGCGGGCGGCTTCGACTCGCTGAACGTCGCCACGACCAGCGGTATCGTGCTGCATCATCTGCGCTTCGCCGAAGGCTAGGAAACCGGTTTCCAAATCGCCCGAAGCGGATTTAGGGTCCGCAGACAACATCCCGTCAGAAGGCTCGATCCCATGCTGAACCGCCGCGGCGCCCTGTCCGTTTTCGTCACCGGCGTCCTGGGAGCGCTGGCGGCTCGCAAGGCGGAGGCCGCGCCCGTGGACAAGCCCCAGATCACCCCGCCGGACCCGATCGAGGTCATCACCCTCTGGCCGAACGGCGCGCCGGGCGGGGAGGGCGTCACGGTCGAACAAAAGATCATCGAGCGTGGCGACGGCAAGGGCCTGAAGGACCGGGCCCAGGTCCACACCCGCACGCCGACGATGACGGTCTTCCGTCCGAAGACCCCGAATGGCGCGGCGGTGATGCTGATCCCCGGCGGCGGCTATGAGCGGGTCGTGCTGGACAAGGAAGGCTATGAGACCGCCCGTTGGCTGAACGCGCGCGGCTATACCTGCTTCGTGCTGTTCTACCGGATGCCGGGCGACGGCTGGGCGGCGGGCGGCGATGCGCCGCTGCAAGACGCTCAGCGCGGTATCCGCCTGATCCGCTCCAAGGCCGCGCAGATGGGTTTCTCCGCCGACCGGGTGGCGATCATGGGTTTCTCGGCGGGCGGCCACCTGGCGGCCAACCTGACGGTGCGGTTCGACGCCCCGACCTATGATCCGGTCGACGCCGCCGACCAACTGCCGGCCAAGCCGAACCTGTCGGCCCTGATGTACCCGGTGATCAGCCTGGACCCGGCCATCGCCCACGGCGGTTCGCGCAAGCAGTTGCTGACGGCGAACGCCTCGCCCGAGCGCGCCTTGGAGCTGTCGCCCGAGAAACAGGTGCGCGAGGGCCTGTCACCCGTGTTCCAGGTGCACGCGGCCGACGACAGGACCGTGCCGGTCGAGAACGCGCTCGCCATGTTCGCGGCGCTGAAGGCCAAGGCCGTGCCGGCCGAGCTGCACGTGTTCGAGGAAGGCGGCCATGGCTTTGGCCTGCGGTTCGTGACCGACAAGCCGGTGGCGGCCTGGCCCAGCCTGTTCGAGACCTTCGCCAAGCGCCACGGAATCTAGGCGGCGCCGCAGTCGGCGCGTTCCTTGGCCTTCCAGGCGGCGATCTCGGCGTCGCGGAACTTGATCCATTCGCCGCGCAGCACCGCTGGCCGCTTGCCGTGGCGTTCTTCCAGAAAGTCGGCCCCGACCACGCGATCGGTGCGGAAGCTGCGGAACGCCTGGCGCAGCTCGCACCAGGCGATGATCATCCGGATCGTCTCGCGATAACCGACGGTGACCGGCCAGATCACCCGGGCGCTGACCGCGCCGGTCCCATCGCTGTAGTCCAGCCGGATCTTGCGGCCGGCGTGGATCCAGGCCCGGACCTGGGCGACGTCGATGCGGTCGGTCTCGGGCTTCCAGGCCGGGGCCGCGCCGATGGCGGGCTCCAGCACATAAGGCCGCAGCCGGTCGGGCACGGCGGCGGCGATTTTGCTGATCAGGTCGCTGGCGGCCTTGGCCAACACCGGGTCGCCGCGTCCCGCCACCCATTGCGCGCCCAGAACCGCCGCCTCGATCTCGTCGGGGGTCAGCATCAGGGGCGGCATGTCGAAGCCGGCCTCCAACACATAGCCCACCCCGGCCTCGCCGCGGATGGGCGCGCGCTGGCCGACCAGGGCGGCGATGTCGCGATAGACGCTGCGCTTGGAGGTCTCGAGCTCGGCGGCGATGGCGTCGGCCGTCACCGGCGCGCGGCTGCGGCGCAGGATCTGGATGATCTGGAAAAGGCGTTCGGCGCGTCTCATGGGCTTCACTATCCACGATCGTTGCTGACAGCATGCTGGCAGTAGCCTGGCGGTAGCAAGTCGTCACCACGACATTCGGGATGGAGAGGGATGATGATCACGCTATTCGCCGCCGGGGCGGGGTTCGGGCTGCCCGAGATCAGCCCCTATGTAACCAAGACCGAAGTCCAGCTGATGATGGCGGGCCTGAAGTACAAGAAGACCAAGGGCAGCCGCGAGACCGCGCCCAAGGGCCAATTGCCGTGGATCGAAGACGCCGCCCAGGCGATCGGCGACTCCACCTTCATCCGCGCCCACATCGAGCAGAAATACGATGTCGACCTGGATACCGGCCTGACCGGCAAGGAGCGCGCCCAGGCCTGGGCGATCGAGCGGATGATCGAGAACCAGCTGGGTTGGGTGTCCAGCTACTTCCGCTTCCTGGAACCGGCCAACTTCGCCAAGGGGCCGGGCCGCTGGTTCGACCAGGCGCCGGAACACCTGCGCGGCGATCTGCGCAAGGGGCTTCTGGAAGCGGTGGCGACCAATGTCCGGGCCGTCGGCGTCGGCCGGCACCTGCGCGAGGAGGTCGTGTGGCTGGGCAGCCTGTCGCTGCGTTCCCTCGACGAGCTACTGGAGGACAAGGCCTATCTGATGCGCGACAGCCATCCGGTCGGCGTCGACGCCACGGCCTTCGCCATGCTGGCGGCGATCATGACCCCGTTCTTCGACTCGCCGCTGCGGCGCGAGGCCGAGAGCTATCCGCGCCTGGTGGACTATGTCGGCCGGATGATGGCGCAGTTCTATCCTGCCCATCCATGGGGGTTGCGCCAGGCGGCCTAGAAAAATGGAACGGGACTGTAACCAGAAGAGGCCATCGTTCGAATGATCCTGCAGGCGCGTATCGGCGCCGATCTAGGGAGCGGACGATGGCCATCAATGGGGACTACCCGCAGCCGGTCACCGTCAACGGCTTCTCGTGCAAGAACTGCACGGATGTCGACTACGCCAAGAAGCACATCGACCCGGCCCACCCCAAGGGTGGGCCGTATGGCATCAACGCGAAGGATCGGGACGCGACGCACGACAGTGATAGGCCGCACGGCCCGGACAAGACGGACGCCGACATCCGCAGAAATTGGTCCGATGCCGGCGTCGTGGTCGATGTCCAGGTTTGAGAGCGCTTCCAAGGTGGTTGTACAAGTCGCTCGAATTTGGCTGGATTGGTCAGGCCATTTTGCTTTGCACGCCTAACCAATTTCGCTAGGGTACAGAGCGCGACGGAATGGAGCCTCCAACTCCGTTCAATCGCTTGCTCGTCGACCACAGGCGCTGCGTATCTTGCGCCGACCTCCTCCCGGGGCGGACGACGATGGCGGCCGGAGTCCTTACCCTCCGGTCGCCCGCCGCCTTAGTGAGCCGCCTTGGCGGATCGTCTTGGTAAGGCCACTCGACCGCGAGCGCTTGTGACCGGGCGGGACGCGCGCTAGTCCTTTGGGACGCGCCGACCCTGGCGCCTGACCACGGCCGCTTTTCATGTCGACCCCATTGTCGAACCCGCCTTCCACGGAGTCCACCAGGCTCTACCAGCAGGTGGCCGCCTCGATCAGCGCGTCGATCGCCAGCGGGACCTTTCAGCCCGGCCAGCGACTGCCGTCCGAGCGCGACCTGGCCGACGAGTTCGGCGTCAGCCGTCCCACGGTGCGCCGCGCGGTGATCGCGCTGGAAATGCGCGGGCTGCTCGAGGCCCGCCAGGGCTCGGGCGTCTATGTCCGCCTGGACCAGCCGCCACCGCCGGTGAAGGACCTCGACATCGGGGCCTTCGAGCAGGCCGAGGCTCGCCGCCTGTTCGAGGGCGAGGCCGCCGCCCTGGCCGCCACCCTGATCACGGACGAGGAGCTGGCCTATCTCGAGGCCCTGGTCACCGAGATGAACAGCGAGGAGTCGACCAAGGAGCAGAGCGAGCTGGCCGACCGCCAGTTCCACATCACCATCGCCCAGGCCACCCGCAACACCGCCGTAGTGCGGATCGTCGAGAACACCTGGGACCTGCGCTACCGCTCGCGCCTGTGCATGCAGATGCTGGAAAAGGCCCGGCACGTGCGCAAGCGGCCGCTAAAGGACGAGCACCAGGAGATCATCGAGGCCTTGCGCACCCGAGACCCCAAGGCGGCGCGCGGCGCGATGCAGGCCCACCTGGGCGGACTGATCGAGAACCTGCTGCTGACCGCCGAACTCGAGGCCATCGAGCGCACCCGCGAAAGCCTGGCGGCCAAGCGCGAAGAGATCGCCCTCCGCGCCGCCAGCGCGGCGAAGTAGGTCCTCAGGCTTCTCCTGAAAARGAGGCCGGATCCCCTTGAGAGATCCGGCCGCGCAGGAGGGGTCTAGGGG
>NZ_JBFUJD010000051.1:0-39097 GCF_056401555.1 Caulobacter sp. P4_E5 | reverse complement strand
TTCGGAACCAGGGTCCGAACCCAGACCATCGCCTTCGATGATCATTCGATTGAGCCATTCGCCCAGAGTCATGCCGGAGCGACGCGCGAGGTCCTTGGCGACCTCCCGTGCCTTGGGGTCGATCCCCTTTACGCTCCATGGCGACGCCGCAGTCATTGCGAATCGATCTCCTCGCATCTGAGGAAAACGCTAGTCACCGATTCCTGGGGTGTAAACGCGACCAAAACGCTAGATGTAGCGCCTGTACGATTCACTGTGGAGGAATCGGAACGGAGTCCCAAGATTCTGTAGCGCGCTTCAAAAGCAAGAGGGTTAACGCGGGTTAACCATTTGCCAGGCGGATTGTCGCAGGCCTAGAAGCCGGCATGGACCTTGCCTTCACCATCGCCCTGACAGCCACGTTTCTAATCCTCGCCGTCGTGTGCGGCTGGTTCGGGGCGCGCCCGATCAATGTAATAAAGGGTCCGCGCATGGTTCCGTGGCGCCCGCTGATGATGGTCTGCGTGGTCGGCCTGATGCTGATGATCGTGCATCTGTTGAACCTTCTGGGGGTCCAGACCGGGGGTCCGCCGCGCTACTAGGTCGCGGCTAGCTGGAGGCCTTCTTCGGCCGTTTCGCGAGCCCGGAGACCCCGCCGGAGGACAGCAAACCGATGTCGGCGAGCAGAAAAGGGATGGCCCACTTCTGGGGCGCGGCAATGTAGCGCGGCTGCCAAACGGGGTCGTACTTGTCCTTGTACCGCCTCACGCCCTGGAAATTGTAGATTTCCTCGCCGCGCTCGTAGAGCAGCCGGCCCACCCGCGACATGATCGGGGCCAAGGGCCGGTCTTGCAGGCCGGCCAGCGGCGCGACCCCGAATTCGAACGCTTGATACCCCTCGTCCTTGCCCCACTGCAGGAGCTCGACGAACAGGTAGTCCATGACGTTCTTGGGCGCCTCGTCGGAATAGCGCATCAGGTCCATCGAGAACGCCGTCTTCGAGGACGTAATCCACAGCGTGGCGAAGGCGACGATCTTGCCTTCGTCGCCGCGCACCACCGCGACCGGGAACTCCGCCACGTAGCGCGGATCGAAGCCGCCCATCGAGAAGCTCTTCTCGCCGCCGGCGTGATGGCCCAGCCAGGAGTCCGAAATCCGCTTCAGCTCGTCCATGATCGCCACGGCCGCCCCGACGGGCAGGACCTCGAAGGCCGCGCCGCCCTCCCCGGCCTTGCGCCAGTTGCGGCGCAGGACCTCGCGACGGCGACCGACCAGGCTGAAGGCTTCCAGCGGCACGGCGGCGCTCTCGCCGGTCTTCTGGATGGCGAGGCCAAGATCGACGGTGTCGGGCAGGTCCTCGGGACCCAGGCCGTAAAAGGCCGCGCGGGCGGCGTGGGCGTCGGCCAGCTCGCGGAAACGCCAGAACAGCTCCATCCGCTCGTCGCTCCGGCCAACCGGAGGTCCCAGCGCGATCCACGAGCGGCCGCGCACGCCGAACATCAGGAAGCTCTCGCCCGAGGCCGAAAACAGGAAGCGCTTGTCGCCCAGCAGGGCCAGGTTGGCGCTGGGTTCGGCGTCCTCGGCCTTGGCCAGGATGGCGCGGACGCGGTCGAAGTCCGGGTCGGTGTCGTCGACCACGGGCGGCGTCGCCGCGGTGGCGACCAGCCGCCAGACGCCGACCGCCAGCAGCACGATGGCCGCCGCCACCGACGAGCGGATGGCGCGGGCGGCCTCGTCATGATCCTGCAGCACCCGGATCCAGGACTTGTCGGCGAATTCGGTGTGATTGAACGACCACCAACCCAGCAAGCCCGCCCCAGCCACCGCCGCCCCGGCCGACAGCAGCCAGCCGGGGGTGATCTCCATCTTGGTCAGGGCGGCCTTGCGGGGAAAGGCTTCGTGGAACGGAACGATGCCCAGGAAGCAGATCGACAGCATCGCCGTCTCTTCCCAGTTCAGGCCCTTGAAGATCGCCAGCACCGCAGAGGCGGCCAGCACGATCAGCGCCGCCCACCAAGCCGCGCCCAGCCGCGCGCGCAGGCCGAAAGCCAGCAGCAGCAGAACCAGGCCCAGGATCGACGAGAAGAAGTGGCTGATCTCGATCAGCAGGTCCGGCGCGAAGGCCAGCAGCAGCAGGAAACGGGTCGGCTCAGAGGGGGTCGCCCCCGAGGCCAGCAGCATGACCCCGGCCGAGGCGGCCAGGATCGCCGCCAAGCTCGGAGCGATGGCCAGGGCCGCGGGCCTGAAAACTGTCGAGGACATCCAGATCCCGAAAGGACGAATCCCTCGCGGGATCCAGCAGCGTTCCTCCTATACCGCGCAAACCCCCAAGCGGTCGCGGATCAAGCAGCGAACGTCCGTTTGAATCGACTTGCCGACGCCGCCGCCTGGCGTACTGTGCGCTCAAAGACCGTCCGTTTAGGGAGATGAGACGATGGCCGACTTCGGGGCTTCCGAACTCGACGCCTTTCGCGCCGAAACCCGCGCCTGGCTCGAGGCCAATTACCCGCCGTCCCTGAACGCGCCCATGGGCGAGGACGAGGCGCCGTGGGGCGGCCGCAAGATGGTCTGGAAGAACCCCGACGCCAAGCTGTGGCTGGACCGGATGGCGCAAAAGGGCTGGACCGCCCCGATGTGGCCCGCGGAATACGGCGGCGGCGGCCTCTCCAAGGCCCAGAACAAGGTGCTGGAGCAGGAGCTGCGCCGCCTGAAGGCTCGCCCGGCCCTGATGAGCTTCGGGATCTGGATGCTGGGCCCCGTKCTGCTGGAATACGCCACCGACGAACAGAAGCAGCGTTTCCTGCCCCAGATCGTGCGGGGCGAAACGCGCTGGTGCCAGGGCTACAGCGAACCGGGCGCGGGCTCTGACCTCGCCGCCCTGCAGACCAAGTGCGAAGACATTTCCGACAAGGATGGGGGCGACCACTACCTGATCAACGGCCAGAAGGTCTGGACCAGCTATGCCGATCAGGCCGACTGGATCTTCTGTCTGGTGCGCACCGATGCCTCGAAGAAGCACGAGGGCATCTCGTTCGTGCTGTTCGACATGACCTCGCCCGGCGTCGAGGCGCGGCCGATCAAGCTGATCAGCGGCTCCTCACCGTTCTGCGAGACCTTCTTCGACAATGTGAAGGTCCCCAAGGACCAGTTGGTCGGCAAGCTGAACGGCGGCTGGGACATCGCCAAGCGCCTGCTCCAGTACGAGCGCCAGAACATCAGCGCCTCGGGCTTCGGCGGCGGCGGCGGCCTCAGCCCGGTCGAGGCGGCCAAGAAGGAGATCGGCGTCGACAGCGAAGGCCGCATCGCCGACGGCGACTTCCGCGCGCGCTTGGCCGCCCATTCGATGGACGCCCACGCCTTCATGCTGACCGTGCGCCGGGCCGAGACGGAGTCTAAACAGGGCTCGGGGCCCAGCGCCGCCGTCTCGATCATCAAGTACGCCGCCGCCAAGATGAACCAGGACCGCACCGAACTGCTGGTCGAGGCGCTGGGCCTGCAAGGCCTGGGCTGGCAGGGCGAAGGCTTCAGCGCCGAGGAACTGGCCGCGCCGCGCGCCATGCTGCGCGCCAAGGGCAACTCGATCGAGGGCGGCACCAGCGAGGTGAACCTCAATGTCGTCGCCAAGCGCGTCCTCGGCCTCCTGGACCACCAGTAGTCCGATGATCGAGTTCTGGTACGAGTTCGCCTCGAGCTACTCCTATCCGGCGGCCATGCGCGTTGAACGGCTGGCGGCGGACAAGGGTGTGGCGGTGGCCTGGCGGCCCTTCCTGCTGGGTCCGCTGTTCCATGAGCAACAGGGGTTGAACGACAGCCCTTTCAACGCCTTCCCCGTGAAAGGCGAATACATGTGGCGCGACCTGGAGCGGGTCTGCGAGGACTCGGGCCTGCCGCTGCGTCACCCCAGCCAGTTCCCGCGCAATAGCCTGCTGGCCGCCCGCGTGGCGATCGTGGGCCTGGAGGACGGCTGGACCCCGGCCTTCAGCCGCGCGGTCTACCAGGCCAATTTCGTCGACGACCAGGACATCGGCAGCCCCGAGGTTCTCGCGCCCCTGATCGCCAGTGTCGGCGCGGGGCCAGAGCACGTGCTGGCCGCCGCCCAGTCCGATCCGGTCAAGGCCCGGCTGAAGGACCATGTCCGCCAAGCCAAGGAACGCGGCCTGTTCGGCGCGCCCAGCTTTCTCACCGCCGATGGCGAGCTCTTCTGGGGCAACGACCGTCTGGAACAGGCCCTGGACTGGGCCGCCCGTCACCAATCCACGGAGCACGCCTGATGGCCGTCCTGACCGAAGAACAGACCATGCTGCGCGACGCCGCCAAGGGCTGGACCACCGACAGCGCGCCCGTCACCGCCCTGCGCAAGTTGCGCGACGGCAAGACCGGCCAAAGCTTCGATCCCACCGCCTGGAAGGACATGGGCGAGATGGGCTGGGCGGGGGTGGTCGTGCCCGAGGCCTATGACGGCTCCGCCTTTGGCTATCTGGGCCTGGGCCTGATCCTGGAAGAGACGGGCCGGACGCTGGCCGCCTCCCCCCTGCTCTCCACCGCCCTGATCGCCGCCTCGGCCCTGCAGCTGGGCGGCTCTGACGACCAGAAACAGGCCTGGCTGCCGAAGATCGCCGCGGGCGAGCTCGTCGCCACCCTGGCGATCGACGAGGGCTCGCACCACGCGCCCGCCCGTACGGCCCTGACGGCGACCAAAGGCGAAACCGGCTACGTGCTGAACGGAACCAAGACCTTCGTGCTGGACGGCGAAGCCGCCGACCTGCTGATCGTCGCCGCCCGCACCGGCGGCAAGGTCGGCGAGACCGAGGGCCTGACCCTGTTCCTGGTGGCCGGCGACGCCCCCGGCGTCACCCGCGCGCATCTGGCGCTGGTGGACTCGCGCGGCGCGGCCCGGATCGCCTTCGACGGCGTCGAGGTCGGCGCGGACGCCGTGCTGGGCGAGGTCGACAAGGGCTGGGCCGTGCTGGAGCCGACCCTCGACCGCGCCTATGCGGGCTTGGCCGCCGAGATGCTGGGCAGCGCCAGCGCCGCCTTCGACATCACCCTGGACTATCTGAAGACCCGCACCCAGTTCGGTCAGGTGATCGGCACGTTCCAGGCCCTGCAGCACCGCGCCGCCAAGTGGTTCACCGACCTGGAGAYCACCCGCTCTTGCGTCGAGGCCGCGCTGGAAGCGATCGACGCCGGGGGGGACACCCGAGCCCTCGCTTCCCTGGCCAAGGCCAAGGCCAGCGACCTGGTCCACCTGGCCAGCAACGAGATGGTCCAGATGCATGGCGGCATCGGCATGACCGACGCCCACGACGCTGGCCTCTACATGAAGCGCGCCCGCGTCACCGAGGCCTTGTTCGGCGGCGCCAGCTTCCACCGCGATCGCTACGCCCGCCTGATGGGATTCTAAAGGACGCTACCCCCAGACCTGGGGATAGGCCGCCCCCGAGGGAGCGTCGGTCTGGCACTGACGGACCGGTGTCCCGCGGCCCTGGCCAGGGCGAATAGAATTTCCGGCGAAGGCTCTTCCTCGTGGATCTCACCGGAAGCGCCGTGGCTTTCCGCGAGATCCTGTGCGTCCACAAGCCGCCTCTCTGGCGGCTTTTTCTTTTAGTCAGACAGGTAATCGCAGGTTGCAGGCAATCTGCATTGAGTAGTTATGTCGGGAACCCGACTAAGCGGTGCGCTATCAAATGATGGCGAAAAATAGACGGTTTCGCGGACTCTTCTTTTTTCGCGACGTCCCTGACTGGATTGTGTCGGCTAAGCGACGGCGCGGCCAAGCTGACCCACCTATATCTTGCAACCCTTGCCGCGAGACGGCGTTCGATTCAGCATGACTGGGCCGTTAGCGACCTTGAAGAACCGCCTGCTCTCCGCATTGCCGCCCGAAGACCGGGCCCTGCTCACGCCCCATCTCGCCGCGGCGGACCTCGACAAGGGCCGCCTGCTCTACGACCCGGGCGACGTGATCGATCAGGTCTATTTCCCGAACGATTGCGTCATCTCGCTGATGACCTTGATGGAGAGCGGCGCGGCGATCGAGTCCGCCGCCATCGGCCGCGAAGGGGCTTTGGGCCTGATGGCCGCCGTGGCGCCGCGCCAGTCGCTGTCACGCGCCATCGTCCAGTCGCCAGGCTCGGCCCTGCGGATCGCCGCCGGCCCTCTGCACGATGTCTGGACGCGCAGCGCGCCGCTCCGCGACCTCGTCGACCGTCACAACGAGGCCCTGTTCGGCCACGCCATTCAGTCGGTGGCCTGCAACGCCCTGCACGCCGTCGAGGCCCGGTTCTGCCGTTGGCTGCTGTCGTGTCACGACCGCATCGACACCCACACCGTCAACCTGACCCAGGAGTTCCTGGCCGATATGCTGGGCGTCCAGCGCACCACTGTCACCGCCGTCGCCGGCTCGCTGCAGGCCAAGGGCCTGATCCGCTATCGGCGCGGCGTGGTCGACATCCTGGACCGCGCCGGCCTCGAGACCGTGGCCTGCGAGTGCTATGGCGCGGTGCGGCGCGGGTACGAGCGGCTGCTGCCGGCCTCGTTCGAGCAGCAATAGAGGCTGTCATCCCGGGCGCAGCCCAGCGCAGACCCGGGATCGCAAAGAGCTCCGAGCTTGCCACGGTCCCGGCTCGGCGCGCTTCGCGCCTGGCCGGGATGACAGTTTTAACGGATTACCGCCGGCGCGCCGGCGAAGGCGCGTGGGCCAGGCGCAGCAGGTTGGCGGCGCCCGGAGCTCCGAACGGCGTCCCGGCCACGACCAGCAGGCGCTCGCCCGGCGCGACCAGGCCCAGCTCCAGGGCTTTGCTCGAGGCGTCGGTGGTGACGACCTCGAGGCTGTCGGGCTGGGCGCTGACCCGCGGCTCCACGCCCCAGACCAGAGCCATGCGCCGCACGGCGTTGATGTCGGGCGACAGGGCCAGCACCGGCTGCAGCGGCCGTTCGCGGGCCAGGCGGCGCGCGGTCGCGCCGGTAGTGGTGAAGGCCACCAGGCACTTTGTCGAACCCGCCTTGGCCGCGCCGGCGGCGGCGACCACCAGCACGTCGGCGTCGTCGTCGTCGTGGTGCTGCTCGGCCTGCATCAGCTCGGGCCAGCGCGGATCGCGTTCGACGCGCTCGATGATGCGATTCATCATCGAGACGGATTCTTCCGGATATTCGCCAGCCGCCGATTCCGCCGACAGCATCACCGCGTCCGCGCCCTCATAGACCGCGTTGGCCACGTCCGAGGCCTCGGCGCGGGTCGGGGTGGGCGAGCTGATCATCGATTCCAGCATCTGGGTGGCGACGATCACCGGGATGCCGCGCTCGCGCGCCGCCCGCAGGATGACCTTCTGAGCCACCGGCACCTCTTCCGGGGCCATTTCGACGCCGAGGTCGCCGCGGGCGACCATGACGCCGTCGCAGAGGTCGAGGATCGGACCCAGCACCTTCAAGGCCTGCGGCTTTTCGATCTTGGCCAGCACGGCGGCGCGGCCTTCGACGATGCGGCGCAGCTCGGCCATGTCTTCCGGCGCCTGCACGAACGACAGGGCGATCCAGTCGACGCCCAGGCGCAGGGCGAAGGCCAGGTCCTCGCGGTCCTTGGCGGTCAGGGGCGACATCGGGATGACGACGTCCGGCACCGCCACGCCCTTGCGCTCGGACAGCTTGCCGCCGTTGACGACCGTGGTGTTGGCGTAGCCGGGACCGGCGTCGGTCACGGTCATGCGCAGCTTGCCGTCATCGAGCAGCAGGGTCGCGCCCGGCCGCATGGCGGTCAGGATTTCGGGATGCGGCAGATGCACCCGCGTCTCGTCGCCGGGCGTCGGATCGCTGTCGAAGCGGAACGCCTGGCCGGCTTTCAGAATGACCGGACCGTTGGCGAACTTGCCGACGCGCAGCTTGGGACCTTGCAGATCGGCCAGGATGCCCAGCGGACGGTCGACGATCGCCTCGGCCTCGCGGATCGCCGCGTAGACGGCGGCGTGGGTCTCGTGGGCCCCGTGGCTGAAGTTCAGGCGGAACACGTCCGCCCCGGCCTTGGCCAGGGTGACGATCATGTCGCGCGAGCTGGAGGCGGGGCCAAGCGTGGCGACGATGCGGGAGCGACGGGCGCGGATCATGCCGTCGCTCCTTCTTGATGGATTAGCTTGGCGGACAGAAGGCGTCGCCCTCGTTGGACGCCAGCCTGATTTCCGTGAACGACAGCGTCAGACGCCCCGTGGTCGACAAGGCGAACGGGGATGAAACATGCTCCATCTTGGCGCCCTTGGCCATGAAGCAGGAAAGTTTGATCTTGGCCGTACGCCATTCGCCGATTTTCGCACCTGACAACGTTGACGTCACGTCTACAGCCGCCCCGCAGGATTCGCCACAGACTATCCCAAGGGAAACGGGTTTCTCTGGGATCGCATCGACGCGGTAACGGATCATCACGGCCATGTCGCCGGTCGTCTGGCGCGAAAGGTCGACGGGCTGGCCCATGACGGTCAACGCGCCGGCGCCCTCGCCGCTCCACGTCGCTTGGCGGGCGTTCTCCTGCGCGCCGGCGTCCACCGTCTTCAGCGAGACGGTCCCGGCAGCGTTCATCGTCCACGGCGGGGGCGCCCGGCCGGCGACGAAATAGCGGTCGACATTGACCGCCGCCGACGCCGTCCCCGGGTCCTCGGAAAGCGCCGCGACCTTGCCAGGCTTGGCGTAGGTCAAGCCGTAGCCGTAGGCGAACAGCGGGTCATAGTTCTTGTCGCCGACATTGATCGGCTCCTGGTCGGCGCGCTTGGGCCAGCTGAACGACAGCTTGCCCTGGAAATCGTGGCGCGGCTTGCCGGCCTTGTCGCCCACCAGCACGTCGGCGACGCCGCCGCCCTCCGAGCCCGGCAGCCAGGCCGCGACGAAGGCGTCCGAGGCGTTGATCTCGGGATTGGTCCACAGCGGGCGACCGCTGAGGAACACCGAGACTACCGGGATCCCGGCGGCCTTCAGCTTCTTCAGCAAGGCCAGGTCGGTCTTGTCGCCCGGTTGGTATTCGGCGGTGGCGACGTCGCCCTGGAACTCGGCGTAGGGGTTCTCGCCGAACACCACGATGGCCACGTCGGGCTTGGTCTTGAAGTCGCCGGACACCGCCAGTTCGGCGCTGCCACCGCCGGCCTTCACGGCCTCGGCGATGCCGCCATAGATCGACTGGCCGTGCGGGAAGTCGCTGTTCTTGTTGCCTGTGCCTTGCCAGGTCAGGGTCCAGCCGCCGGCGGCCTTGCCGATGTCGTCGGCGCCGTCGCCGGCCACCAGCACATGGGCCGAGCTCTTCAGCGGCAGGACACCTTGGTTCTTCAGCAAGACCAGCGACTTGCGAACCGCTTCGCGGGCCACGGCGCGATGGGCGGGGGCGCCCAGCAGTTCGTACTTGCCTTCCAGCGGACGCTTGTCCTCGAACAGTCCCGCCTTGACCTTGACGCGCAGGATGCGGCGCACCGCGTCGTCGATCCTCGCCATCGAAATCTGGCCGGCCTTCACCTGGGCCAGGGTGTTGTCATAGAGCCCCTTCCAGCTGTCGGGGGCCATCATCATGTCCATGCCGGCGTTGTAGGCCTGGGCGCAGTTGGTGTTGGTGCAGCCCTCGACCTGGCCGTGGGCGTTCCAGTCGCCGACCACGAAGCCCTGGAAGCCCAGCCGCCCCTTCAGCACGTCGGTGACCAGGCTCTTGTTACCGGTGTGCTTGACGCCGTTCCAGCTGGAGAACGAGACCATCACCGACAGGATGCCGGCGTCGATGGCCGGCGGATAGCCGGCGGCGTGCAGGCGGACGAGGTCGGCCTCGGAGATCTTGGCGTCGCCCTGGTCGCGGCCGTTTTCGGTGCCGCCGTCGGCCAGGAAGTGCTTGGCCGAGCCGGCCACGTGGCCCGCCGCCAGCGGCTTGCCGGCGACTAGCGCGCCCTGCAGGCCCAAGGTCATCGGGCCCGAATAGGTCTTCACGACTTCCGGGTCCTCGGCATAGCCCTCGTAGGCGCGGCCCCAGCGCTCGTCGCGCGGCACGGCCACGGTGGGGCCGAAGGTCCAGTCGGCGCCCGAGGCGGCCATTTCCTGGGCGGTCGCTTCGCCGATCCGTCGGATTAGACCCGGATCGCGCGCCGCGCCTAGGCCGATGTTGTGCGGAAAGATCGTGGAACCGACGACATTGTTGTGCCCGTGCACGGCGTCGACGCCGAAGATGATCGGAATTTCCTGATGGCCGCCGCGCGTTTCCAGCGCCGCGGCGCGGAAGGCGCGGATCCACTCGACCCAGCGCTGCGGCGTGGCGCGGTCGTTGCCGTCCGGCGCGCTGTTGCCGCCGACCAGCACCGAGCCCAGGCGGTACTTTTTTAGCTCTTCCGGCGTGATCGAGGCGCCGTCGGCCTGGATGGTTTGGGCGACCTTCTCCTCGACGCTCATCCGGCTCATCAACTGGGTGATGAAGGCCTCGGTCTTGGCGTTGGTGATCGCCGCCGGACTGGCGGCCTTGGGCCAGACTTCCGGGTGYGCGACGGCGGCAGGATTGGTTTGGGCCGAAGCAGTCCCCGCCAGGCCGCCGGCAAGGATAAGGGCCACCGCGGAGGCGCGGACGAGACGACCAGATACGGACATGATGTTTCCCAGGATACGCCCGCCCCCCGGCGGACCTCGCGAAATGTCGAGAAAGGCGCTCGGCGCGGCGCTTGCGGGGTTACCGCGCCGAGCGAAAGAAAAGCGGTCAGGTCCGCTTGGAGGGGAGTGATCGTGCACACAAGGTGCGACGGGCGCTGGTCAGGCCAGGCGAGGTCATGGCGTTTCCTCCTGACGCCGCCTTTCCGTGGGCGACCGTCTTGATCGCCTTGATGTCACGTAGATCGGACAGCGCTGTCAAGAACAATATGATTGCGGTAACACGTCCCCGCGATCCGAAAAGCGCCTAATCGGCCGATTGCGCGGTGGATTCCCGAACCACCAGCTCGAAATCCAGCAGGCGGGACGGCGGCGGCGCCCCCTCCTCCTGCTCGACGCCATGCATCAACATATCGGCGGCGGCGCCGGCCATGGCGAAGATGGGCTGGCGCACGGTGGTCAGCTGCGGCCAGGTGATCTTGGCGCCGGGCGTGTCGTCGAAGCCGGCGACGGCCAGGGCTTGAGGCACGTCCAGGCGCATCCGATTGGCCACCGCCATTACGCCCAGCGCCATGTCGTCGTTCGAGGCGAAGATCGCGGTCGGACGGTCGGCGCCGCCTAGCAACCGCTCGGCCGCCTCGAAGCCCGAGCGGAACGAGAACCAGCCCTGCTCCATCCGGTCGTCGCGAATGGGCAGGCCGGCGTCGCGCATCGCGTCGATGAAGCCCTGATGGCGCCGGTGCGACGCGCCGTGGTCTGGGTGGCCGATGATGAAGCCGATGTCCTTGTGGCCCAGGTCGATCAGGTGCTTGGTCATCTCGAAAGCGGCCAGACGGTCGTCCATGCTGACCCACGGCGCGCGATCGATGTCGCCCCCCGGGGCGATGCGGACGTAAGGCACCCCTTCCTGCTCCAGCGCGGCCAGCACCACCGGGTGGTCACAGAGCGGCGGGGTCAGGATCACCCCGTCCATGCGCAGCGTCGCTAGCATCGGCGCGACCTGGTCCTCGACGTCGCCGGTCGAGTCGATCGGTTCGACGATCAGGTGATAGCCCTCTTGGCGACACCGCGCGATCGCGCCCAGCTGTACGTCGGTGACGTAGCCGGGGCTGGGGTTGTCGAAGAAGACGCCGATCAGATAGGCCTTCGAACCCGCCAGGCTGCGAGCCGAGATGTTGGGCCGGTACTTCAGCGCCGCGACGGCGGCCTGCACCCGGTCACGGGTGTCGGCCTTGACGTTGGGCTCCCGGTTGAGCACCCGCGAAACGGTCTTGATCGACACCCCGCTCTCGCGGGCGACGTCGTGGATCGTGATCTTGGCGCTCAATTCCGTTCCTCGCCGTCCCGATTCGTTCGGTTTGGCGAATACTAAGCCATGACAAGGCTGTCATGGCGAGACCTTCCCCGCGCAACCCAAAAACGAGCAGAGCAGCCACTTTACACCCTTCAATCGAGCCCAGTATGAAGTGCCGGCGCGGTCGCGCTGATCGAAGGGGGCCTCATGTTTCGTTTCAAGGCGCTGGCGCTGTCGGCGTTCGTTCTGCTGAGCGCAAGCGTCGCGCATGCTCAGGATCCCGCCACGCGGCTGAACCAGCTGGGAAGTTATGCGGGGCTGATGGCGACCTGTGAGCTGGTCGGTTTCGAGACCCATGACGAGGCTGATCGTTTCGCCCAAGTGGCCTCGGCAGAAGCCGCCAAATCGGGCTTTTCCGAGACTCTGTCGGTAACCTACTTGACCAATTCTATGGAACAGGCCGCCAGCGCGGCGAAAGCGGCACTCAAGGGCGACCAGAGGGACGGTCCGAATTTCGCGGCGCTCATCCGAGGCCAGATGCAGACTTGGACAGCCACTTGCCATCAGATCGCCCGAGATCCCATCGGGCGCATCCTGGTGACCGACTCCGCCACAAGCGATGAAATCCTGGTTCGCACCGCCGCCGACAAGCTGTTGTGGACGACCGGATGGGCCAGTTGGCAGACGGGCTACATACGCGCCGCCGGTGATCTCGCCTACGCTGTCGGCGCCTGCTCGGCGCGCTTGTCTCCCGCCCAGGCCACCGCCTATCTCGCGGCGCTGCGCAAGCCCGACGCCTTTGGGGCGAGCGTCGGCGACCGAGGAGAGCGGTACATGGACTTCTGGTTGGACCAGGGGCAGGAAAACGCAGCGGAACTCGATTTCGACGCGGGCCAGTGCAAGAAGGTCCTGACCGAGCGCGCCACGACACTGAAGGCGACGCCGCGCTAGGCCTGGCGGTTTACGAAACCGCCGCCCTGCCCTCAGGCGTCAGGGCCACCGCCGCGCCGATCAACGCCGTGTGCGGGTGCAGGATGACGTGGGTCGGGATCGCCTGGGTGAAGCCCGACAGGCGGCCCTTGGCGTCGAAGCGTTCGCGGAACGGGCTCTTTTCCAGGATGTCGATGATCCGGGGCGCGATACCGCCGGCGATGAACACCCCGCCGCGCGCGCCCAGGGTCAGGGCGATGTCGCCGGCCGTCGAACCCAGCACGGCGCAGAACCGGTTCACGGTGGCCAGGCAGTCGGTGCAGCCTTCGACGGCGCGCTCGGTGATCTGCTTGGCGGCCAGGGCGTCGACCTTGCGGCCTTCGGCCTGCGCCAAAGCGAGGTGCAGGTCCTCCATGCCGGGACCCGACAGGATGCGCTCGACCGAGACGCGGCCGCCGCCCAGCTGCTTGGTCAGGGCGCGCAGAACCTCGATCTCGACCTCGTCGAGCGGCGCGAAGGCGACATGGCCGCCCTCGGTGGCCAGCGGGAGTTCCTGGCCGTGACGGCGCACTAGGCCGGCGACGCCAAAGCCGGTGCCCGGGCCGAGGATGGCCAAGTCTCCCTCGCCCGAGGTCGGCAGGTGGCCGATCTGGCGCAGGTCCTTGGGGCCCAGGCGCGGCGCGGCCAGAGCCTGGGCGGTGAAGTCGTTGATCAGCTTGGCGGTGCGGAAACCGCCGGCGCGACGCAGGCTGTCCTCGGAGATCCGCCAGTCCAGGTTGGTCATGTGGACCTGGCCGTGCTCGATCGGGCCGGCCACCGCCACCACCGCCTGGTCGGGATGCCGCACCCCGACCTTTTGCAGATAGTGCTCGATGGCGGCTTCAGCCGTGCCGTAGTCCTCGCCCTTATAGGTGGTCGGCTCGATCAGACGCGGGTCCTGACCGTCGAATTCGACCAGGGCGAAGCGGGCGTTGGTGCCGCCGATGTCGCCGACGAGGCCCAGCCCCCCGGTGTGATTGCCGTCCATGACCTAGCGCTTCCTCAAGCAAAGACGGACGCGCCGGCGTCGGCGGCGCCGACCCCCGACCGCATCCATCCGAACAGTTCCCTACCAAAGCCCGGCTTGCTCGCCGGGACGTTCGCCGGCGTGCGAGCCAGCAGCGCCGCCTCGTCCACCAGGATGTTGAGTTCGCCGGTTTCGGCGTTGACGCTGATCACGTCGCCGTCCTGGACATAGGCCAGCGGCCCGCCCTTGGCGGCTTCCGGCGTCACGTGGATGGCGGCCGGCGTCTTGCCCGAGGCGCCGGACATGCGGCCGTCGGTGACCAGGGCGACCTTGTAGCCGCGGTCCAGCAGCACCGAGATCGACGGCGACAGGTTGTGCAGCTCGGGCATGCCGTTGGCCGACGGCCCCTGGAAGCGGACCACGACGACGACGTCGCGATCCAGCTCGCCGCGCTTGAAGGCGGCGATGAAGTCTTCCTGCTCCTGGAACACCGCGGCCGGGGCGGTGATCACGTGGTGCTCAGGCTTGACGGCCGAGATCTTCATGACGCCGCGCCCCAGGTTGCCGGCCATCAGGCGCAGGCCGCCTTCCTTGCTGAACGGGTCCGAGACCGGCCGCACGATGGCGGTGTCCAGGCTCTCCAGAGCGCCTTCGCGCCAGGTCAGCACGCCGTCCTCGAGGTGCGGTTCCTGGGCGTAGAGCGACAGGCCGGCGCCGGCGATGGTCTGGACGTCCTCGTGGACGAGGCCGGCCTTCAGCAGTTCGCGGATCACGAACGCCATGCCGCCAGCGGCCTGGAAGTGGTTCACGTCGGCCGAGCCGTTCGGATAGACGCGGGCCAGCAGCGGCGTGGCCTTGGAGATGTCGTCCAGATCCTCCAGCGTCAGCAGGATGCCGGCCGCGTGGGCCATGGCGACCATATGCAGGGCCAGGTTGGTCGAGCCGCCAGTGGCCATCAGGCCGACAGCGCCGTTGACCACGGCCTTCTCGTCGATGATCCGGCCGACGGGAATGAACTCGTTGCCCTTGTTGGTCACCGAGGCGACGCGGCGCGCGGCTTCCTTGACCAGCGCCTCGCGCAGCGGCGTGTTGGGATGCACGAAGGCCGAGCCCGGCAGGTGCAGGCCCATCAGCTCCATCAGCATCTGGTTGGTGTTGGCCGTGCCGTAGAAGGTGCAGGTGCCTGGCCCGTGGTAGCTGGCGCTCTCGGCTTCCAGCAGCTCGGCGCGGCCGACCTTGCCCTCGGCGTAGAGGGCGCGGATGCGGGCCTTCTCGCTGTTGGGCAGGCCCGAGGTCATCGGGCCGGCGGGCACGAACAGCGCCGGCAGGTGGCTGAAGGTCAGGGCGCCGATCACCAGGCCGGGCACGATCTTGTCGCAGACGCCCAGATAGAGCGCCGCGTCGAAGGCGTCGTGGGTCAGGGCGACGGCCGTGGCCATGGCGATGACGTCGCGCGAGAACAGCGACAGCTCCATGCCCGGACGACCCTGGGTGACGCCGTCGCACATGGCCGGCACGCCGCCGGCGAACTGGGCGGTGGCCCCGACCTCGCGGGCGGCGGCCTTGATCAGCGCCGGATACTCTTCCAGCGGCTGGTGGGCCGACAGCATGTCGTTATAGGCCGAGACGATGCCGATGTTCGGCGCGTTCGGGTCCAGGGCGCGGACCTTGTCGACGCCGGGCGAGGCGGCGAAGGCGTGGGCCCAGTTGGCGCAGGACAGCTTGGCCCGGCCGGGCTGGCTGTCGATCGCGTGCTGCATGTTGGCCAGGTAGGCCGCGCGGCTGTCCTTGCTGCGCGCCACGATGCGGGCGGTGACTTCGGCGATGACCGGGTTCAGGCTCATGGCGATCTACTCCGCCCAGAGGATGCGGACCTTGGCGCGGTCCTGCTTCAGGATGGCGGCGACCGGCAAGGCCGGATCGACGTCGCCTTCCAACAACGTTTTCTTGGCCGCGCCGGTGACTAGCAGCACGATCAGATCGGTGCGGGTCAGGGCGGCCAGGGTCAGGGACAGGCGCTGGATGTCCGGGGCGGGATCGCCCGGCGGCACGGCCAACACCGAGCGCTCGGAGGCCAGGTCCAGGCCGCGCGCCAGCACCGGATTGCCCGGAAACAGCGAGGCGAAGTGGCCATCCGGACCGACGCCCAGCAGCACCACGCCGAACGGCGCCGCCGCCTCGACGCCGTCCTGGGCCTTCAGCGCGCTGTCCTCGTGGCTGACGCCGTCGAAGAACAGCGGCGCGAACTGGGCCTTGGCGGCCTCGCCCACCAGCAGGTGGCGACGGACCAGGCCCTCGTTGCTGCTGGGATCGCTCGGCGGAACGAAGCGCTCGTCGGTCAGGGTGACCGTGATCTTGTCCCAAGGGGCGGTCAGGGTGGCCAGACGGTCATAGACCGGAGCCGGCGTCGTGCCGCCGGTCGCGGCGAAACCCGCCCGGCCGTGGGTCGCCACGGCCGTGGTCAGCGCCCCGACCAGAATTGAGGCGGCGGCGTCATAGAGGGCTTCGCGCGAGCCGAAGGCTTCCAGTTTGGCCATGGTCAGGCCTTCCAGCTCCGCCCGCCGGGCGAAATCAGGCCTTGCGACGACTGCGGTCCCCAGGTGCCCGCCGCGTAAGGCGCGGGTTCGATGCCGGCGTCCGCCCAGGCGGCCGAGACGGCGTCGATGAACTTCCAGGCCTGCTCGACTTCGTCGCGGCGCACGAACAGGGTGCGGTCGCCGCGGAAGGCGTCCAGGAACAGCTTCTCATAGGCGATCCGACGGCGACCGCCGCTCTGACCGAACGACAGCGACAGCGGCAGCGATTGCAGGCGCATGCCCTCTTCCGACAAGCCCGGACGCTTGTTCATGATCGTCAGCGAGATGTCTTCGTCCGGCTGCAGGTCGATGACCAGCCGGTTGGCGCACAGCTCACCGTTGGTGGCCGGGCCGAAGATGTTGTGCGGCAGCGGCTTGAACTGGACAACGATCTGGGTGCGGCGGTCGGGCAGGTTCTTACCCGTGCGCAGGAAGAACGGCACGCCGTCCCAGCGCCAGTTGTCGATCGCCACCTTCATGGCCACGAAGGTTTCGGTCTTGGTGGGCTTGCCGACTTCCTCGACATAGCCGGCGCGGGCCCCGCCCTCGACGACACCGGCGACATACTGGCCGCGCACCGTGTCGTGGGCCACCGTCTCCTTGGTGAAGGGGCGCAGACTGCGGAGGACCTTGACCTTCTCGTCACGAACCGCGTCGGGATCGAAGCCCGACGGCGCCTCCATGGCGACCAGGCACAACAGCTGCAGCATATGGTTCTGCACCATGTCCCGCAGCGCGCCGTACTCGTCGTAATAGGGCCAGCGGTCGCCGACCTTTTCGGTCTCGGCGATGGTGATCTGCACGTGATCGATCGTGTTGCGGTCCCACAGGGGCTCGAACAGCACGTTGCCGAAGCGCAGGGCGGTCAGGTTCTGGACCGTCTCCTTGCCCAGATAGTGGTCGATCCGGAAGACCTGGCTTTCGTCGACCACGGCGGCGACGGCGGCGTTGGTGGCCTTGGAGCTTTCCAGGTCACGGCCCAGCGGCTTTTCCAGGATCAGGCGCGTTTCGGGACCGGTCAGGCCGGCGGCCTGCAGGGCCTGGCAAGCCGGACCGTACAGACTGGGCGACAGCGAGAAGAAGATGACCAGGTTGCCGTGCTCGCCGATCCGCTCGGCCAGCTTCTTGGTGTCGTCTTCGCTGGTGATGTTGGCGGGCACGTAGTCGAGACGCGCGGCGAGCCGGTTCCAGGCCGCCTCCTCCACCGTCGCGCGTTTGGCCAATTGCTCGCGAACCAAGGCCTTGTAGCTGGCGGCGTCATGCTCCGCGCGCGCCACGCCGACGATCCGCAGGTCGTGCGGCAGCAAGCGGTCGACTTCGAGGAAATACAGCGACGGCAGCAGCATCCGCAGGGCCAGGTCGCCCGCGCCGCCCAGCAGCACCAGAACTTCGCGGCCATTTTCGCCGTCGTCGTTTTTCTTAACCAAGGTCGTCCACCCTATGACAACGTTGTCATGACATGCCTGCGACAAAATGGCAAGCGGTCGCGATACCTCCCGCCATATGGGACGTTCGGCGGGCCCTAACTAGGCTAAACGTCTGGAGCCCGCCATAAGACCATTCGGGTTTCCGCGGGTATTTTTCAGGCGCGTGGAAGCGCTTCGAGGACGCTCATGCCTCGAACGGCGGCTAGCTACCGCACGTAAGGAAATTCTCTGCCTTATTTGCCCGCGCGAGCAGGCGAACCGGCGGGCTGGCCGGTGCGGAACTTGTCCTTCATCCGGCCAATCCAGCCATTGAAGGCCTCATTGTCGGCGGTGACGCGGCTGAAGTCCGAGGCCGATAGCGATTCGACGTTCAAGCCTTGCAGCGCCACGCGCAGGCCGTCGGGATTACCCGCCAGGTCGATGAAACCGCTCCAGCGCTGGCGCATGCGGCCTAGCGAAGCATTGTCGTCGGCCAGGCTATAGGCGACGGCCGAACGCAGCAGGCGGGCCTCGTCGCCTGGGCTCAGCGCCCCCGGCGTCTTCCAGCGGTCGCCCAGCGAGCGCTCGTACATCGCCCCGGCCGCCGGCCAGGTGTGCTGCTTCCAGGCGATCTCGGCGCGGATCTCCTGGCCGTCGCGGCTATTGTCCTTCTCGATCAGCTCGAGGGCGTCGTCATAGCGACCCAGGCTCATCAGGGCGCGGGCCGTGGCCAGCCGGCGCTCGGCGTTCAGGGCGGGCGGCAGGATCGTAGTGCGGGTCGCGTTGATCGTGTCCAACGCGTCCTCCGGCTTCTTGTTCATCAGGTAGATCCAAGCCAGATCGGTCGCGACCTGGGCCTTGGGCACGCCGTTCAGGCGATTGTCGACCTGGTACTTCAAGAGCTTGGCCGCGTCGTCCAGCAGGTCGACGTCGACCAGGCGGCGCACCAGGTTGCGGACCATCTGGTCGCCGTCGGCGCCGATCGGCGTCAGGTCCTGGAAGTCGTAAAACAGCCCTACGGCCTGAACCGGCTGCATGCCGTCGGCCAGGCCTTGCAGGAACAGCTGACGGAAGGTGTTGGACAGGTCGTTCTGCAGCGCCACCGCTTCGGGGCGGTCGGGCAATTGGCGGCCGGCCGAGCGCAGCACTTCCAGCGCCTCGCGGTAGCGGCCCTGGTCGATGAACAGCTTGCCCAGCGCCCCGATGACCTCCAGCTCCACCCCGTCGCCGCGCCAGCGATAGCGCAGCTGGTTCAGGGTGACGGCGGCTTGGGGAGCGCTGATCTTGCCCTTGGCGTAACCGATCTGCGTCGCGTGCAGCAGGGCCGGTGTCGCGAGCCGGTCGATTGGCGCACGGGCGATGGCCTGGAACATGCGCTGGGCGCGCATCTTCTCGCCCTTGGCCTCGAAGATGCGCGCCTGGGTCAGGCGGATATCGAGCTGGTCCTCGATCGGGATCTTGGGCTGGGCAAGCGCCTTGGTCACGAACTGCATGGCGCCGGTCAGGTCGCCGACGCCGAGCGCCGCCTGGGCCTCGGCGTGCAGGAAGCGGGCTCGCCAGAGCGGCGGGAACAGGTCCAGCGCTCGGGTCCCGCCGACGAACTTGGTCCGCGCGTCGGCCCATTGGCCCTGCTTGGCCGAGATATAGCCCCGCCACAGGGCGCTGGACGGGTCGTCGGCCAGGACCGGCGAGGAGAAGTCGGCGTCCGCCTCGGTGAGGCGCCCGGCCATCACCTTGGCCATACCGCGCAGGCCGCGGAACTCGGCGTCGCCCAGCAGGGTCTGGTGCTTGCGGCCAGCGGCGTTGAGCACGCCAATCGCCTCGAAAGACATTTGCGAACCGACTAGGAAGCGGGCCAGGGCCATGCGGGCGCCAGTGTCGCTATCCTTGCCCTCGCCTTCCGGCGCGGCGGGGATCGCGCCCTGCAGCGCGTTGTAGCGGGTCAGGAACCCGCCCGACCCGGTCTTGGGCCAATTGTCGAGATCGATCAGGGCCGGCATCGACATCGGCTGAGGCGCGCCGGCCGCGGCCTCCTCTGGTGGGGTCGAGGCTGAGATCGGCGACAGGGCAAGACCCTTGGGCCGGCCGATACGCAGCAGGTCGCCGTCGGCCTGGACCAGCAGGTCGGTGGCGTAGGTCTCGACGGCCAAGCCCTGAACCGATTGCAGCAGCGCCATCTCGACATAGTCGCGACGCGACGGCAGGCCCTTGGACGGCGCCAGCGCAGGGGCGACGACCATCTTGTCGCCGACGGCCGGGTCGTCGACCCAGACGGCCTTGGTCACACCTGAGACGGTGGCGGACAGGGTGGCCGGGTGCACGCTCTCGTCGCGCGCCACCTTGATGACGTCCGGCGTCTCCTGGTTCCCTGGACCCAGGCTGATCTTCCACAGCCCGCCCTGCCCTTCGGCGACATAGGGCGTACCGGTCTCGGCGACCAGCCGAAGGGCGCTGTAGTCCGCGCCCTTGAAAGCTTGAATCTTCGAATAGCGAGAGCTGGACGTCGGCACCTTGCCGATGTCGAGACGGGCGGGCGTGTCAAACACGATCCAGATCGCCTCGCCGCGCCGGAAGACGGCGGCGCCGGCGGGCGCGGCCCAGTTGAAGACCAGCGTGACCTGCTGGTCCTGGCGTTCGAGTTCGACCTTGACCACGCCACCAGCGGGCATGGGGTTGGGACGGCCGGCGGGTGCGGCGGGGGTCGAGGCCTGGCTGGCCGGCGGCGCGCCCGGACGGGCAAAGATGTTGACGAAATCGACGCCGTCGGCGTTGCCCAGCCGCGCGTCGGCGTCGTCGGTCAGGGTGACAACGATCTCGAGCACGCCGTTGACGTGGCGAGCCTCGGAGGCCTTCACCCAGCGCGGCGGGGCGATCTTCAGGCTGGAAAGATCGGGATTGGTGTCGCGGCTGAACCGCATCACCAGGGTCTGGCCGTCGCGGTGCGAGACCATCCGCGTGGCGCCGCTCCAGTGGAACTCGATGCGCGAGAAATCCGCCGCCTGCGCCACGCGCACGTCCAGCGAACCGCGCGCCGCGACGGGCGGCGGCGCGGCGTACGTGGACGGCGCCAGCGTCGCCACGATGCACGCGGCGGCGACGCTGGAGCGCAGGAGCTGGCGAAGGGTCATGGGCCTCCCTTAACCGGCCTTTTTGGGAGAGGACTTCGCGGCTTTCGGCGCGGCGGTCGGCGAACCGCCGGCCAGCGCGGCGTCCGCCTGCTGGTTCGGCGCGGCGCTCGGCGAGGCGGCGGCGTTCTCGGCGATCGCGGCCTTGCCCTTCTCGACGACGGGATTGGTCAGGCGCGCGGCCAGGCGTTCGGTCAGGATCTTGGCCTCGCCCGGCGACATGTTGGCCAGGATCATCGCCAGGGTGCGTTCCTTCATCTTGGCGGCGATCGGCAGGCGGACCTCGTCCGACAGCAAGGTCATGCGGGCGGCGGCGTCCTTCGGCTTCATGCCGGAATAGACAGTGACCAGACGGCCGACCTCGGCCTGCTTCTGGTTGTCGACTTGGCCCAGCAGTCCTTGGATGTCGCCCTTCAGGCCGGTCAGGGCCCGCATCTTGGCGTCGAGCTTGGCTTCGGCGGCGGCCAGCAGCTGCAGTTGAACGTCGATGTCCTGCTCGCGCTGGTCCAGCTGACCGCGGCGCGCGCCGAGGCTTTGCAGCACGCGCAGTTCGGCGGGCGAGAGGCCAGCTTCCTTGGCCAAGGCGTCGGCCGACGGGGCGCAGACGCGCGGCGGCGGCGCGTTGGCGGCGGTTGGCTGGCCCGCGTCGTCGGCCGAAGCGGCGTGCTCGCCCTTCTTGGCCTCGGGCTTGGCGACACCCTCGGCGAAGGCCTTGGCCCCGCCCAGCAGATCCGGCAGCGACTTGGCGCCGGCCATGGCGTTGATCGCCAGCACGCCGCCGACGGCGACGCCGACCAGGGGCRGGATACGCGGAACGTTCTTCATCGGCGGGGCGCTCTGGGGTTGTTTCCGGGACGCGAGCCGTCGGCCGGTCCGTCGAAGAGGTCATCATCGATCCGCGCCCGAGAGCGCGGAGGTTCGCGGGAATCGCTGGGCGCTCCCAGGGTCGGGCGAGCGGCCGGCGGGATGCGGTCTTCCCGCTCCAGCAGACGCTCGAAATCCTCGGCCTTCAGGCGGCGCTCCGCCGCCGTGGTCGGTTCGGTCGCGCGCGCCGGATGCGCCAGCGGCGGGATCTCGCGTTCGAGCCGGTCAGCCCGTTCTACGCGAGGCGCCGAAGCCTGGGTCGGCGGCGGCAGCGGGCGGTTGACCCGTTCGTCCAGCTGGATCGCCAGGGCCTGGGCGCGTTCGATGCGCATCGCCAGGGTCTCGGCCGCCTCGTCGGTGGCGGCGCGCAGATCCGCCAAGCCCTGCTCGGCGCGGGCCGCGGCCTGATCCAGCTCCGTCACCGCCTTGGCGAAACCCTCGTGGCTATCGCGCAGCGCCTTCAGACGGCGCTCGAGACGCCAGCCGAAGACCAGCGCCGCGATCAGCAGCACCGCGAGGAACCCGTTCATGGCGAAGGCGACGAGGCTCATTTCAGCTTCTGCACGGCCTTCTTGGCGGCGGGCGTCAATGGCGCCTCGGCGCGCACGGCGATCGAGTGGTTGCGGCGGCCCATGCGGCCGCGCGTCAGCGGGATGGCCCCGGCGCGCAGCTCGACCAGGCTGTCGGGYGTGGCGTTCAGCATCAGGGTGTCGCCGATCTGCATGTTCAGCACCCGCGACAGCGGCACCTGCTGCTCGTCGAGCACGGCGCGGACCTCCATCTGGGTGGTCCAGAGCTCGGTGGCCAAGTGGCCTTCCCAGATGTTGTCGCGGCCGAACTTCTCACCCATGAACTGCTGCAGCAGCATCTTCCGGATGGGTTCCAGCGTGGCGTAGGGCAGCAGCAGCTCGATGCGGCCGCCGCGGTCTTCCATGTCGATGCGCAGCTTGACCAGGATCGCGGCGTTGGCCGGCCGGGCGATGGCGGCGAAGCGGGGGTTGGTTTCCAGGCGATCCAGCGAGAAGCCGACCGGATGCAGCGGCTCGAAGGCGCTCTTCAGGTCATGCAGCACCACCTCGATCATCCGCTGCACCAGCACGCGCTCGATCGTGGTGTAGGGACGACCTTCGATGCGCATCGCGGCCGTGCCGCGACGGCCGCCTAGCAGCACGTCGACGATCGAATAGATCAGGTTCGAGTCGACCGTCAGCAGGCCGTAGTTGTCCAGCTCCTCGGCCCGGAACACCGCCAGGATGGCCGGCAGCGGGATCGAGTTCAGATAGTCGCCGAAGCGGATCGAGCTGATGTTGTCGAGGCTGACTTCGACGTTGTCCGACGTGAAGTTCCGCAAGCTGGTGGTCATCAACCGCACCAGGCGGTCGAAGACGATTTCCAGCATCGGCAGGCGCTCGTACGAGACCAGCGCCGAGTTGATGATGGCGCGGATGCCCGTGCGGTCTTCGCCGCCGTCGCCGGAGAGATCGAAGCCCAGCAGGCTGTCGATCTCGTCCTGGTTCAGGATGCGCTCGGAGCCGCCCTCGCCGCCGCCGTCGTCCCAGCCGCCCATGCCGCCGGAGAAGTCGCCGAATTCGTTGCCGCCGCCGCCATCGCCGCCGCCTTCACCGAAGGCGCCGGGGGGATTTTGCGAGGCCCACTGGGCCATCGCCGCCTGATCGTCGATTTCGTCCGCCATGATTGTTCGCCCAACAGGTCCGGGGACCTAGTTGATCAGCATCTCCTCGATGAGGACCGCATTCACCTTGGCCGGCGCGGCGACCAGATTCACCCGGCGCAGCAGTTCGACCCGCAGCTGGAAGGTGCCCTGGCTGCCGTTCAGGTCTTCGGGACGCAGCTCGCGCAGGAACGTCTGGAACATGTCCTGCAACCTGGGCAGATTCGGCGTCAGCGCCTCGGCCGTGTCCTCGTCGGGCAGCTCGAAGGTCAGCTTCAGCTTCAGGAAGGTCGACTTGCCGTCGGCCGTCTGCATGTTCACGACGATGTCGGGCAGGGTGTAGAAGACCACGCCGTCGGGGCCTTCCTTGATCACGGGAGCCGGACCGCCGACGGCCGCGCCGCCCTCGCCTTCCTTCTTCTCGCCGTGACCTTTCTCGGCCTTCTTTTCCTTTTTCTTGCCGTGGCCCTCGCCCTTCTCGCCGTGCGCCTCGGGCTTCGGCTTCATCAGGAGGAACGCCGTGAGCCCGCCGCCGCCCAGCACGAGGACGCCCGCCGCGATCGCGATGATCAGGATCGGAGGCTTCTTCTTCGCGGGAGCTTCGCCCTCGGCGCCGTCTTCGCCTTCGGGAGCGGGAGCTTCCTTTTCGGGTTTCTTGGCCACGCGCGCGTTTTCCTTGGAATCTATACCCGTACTCATGCCCGGAGCATGGTTAACGATGTGTTTTGGAGGCCATTTGGTCGCAGGCTGAATCTGCCCGGCAGACTCCGACCAGGGAGCCCTCGTTAACCTTCCTATTGATTGTTTTATAAGACGATTTCGCTCTGGCACGAAGGTTGCTTCTAGGGGTGCGGCGCATTTGTCGCGCCAGCCGCCCGAGTTAACTCGCCATGGACAACGCGCTTTACGTCGGCCTCTCGCGCCAGATGACGCTTCGCCGCGAGCTGGACATCGTGGCCAACAACATCGCCAACGCCAACACCACGGGCTTCAAGGTCGAGGACCTGATGGTCCATACCGAGCAGGCCAAACCGGCCAAGACCCTCGACGGTTCGTCGCCGGTCAAGTTCGTGCTGGACACCGGCGTGGCCCGCAACTTCACCCAAGGCGCACTGACCAAGACCGGCGGCGACTTCGATCTCGCTATCGAGGGTCAGGCCTTCTTCAAGATTCAGACCGCCAGCGGCGAGCGCTACACCCGTGACGGCCGCTTCACGACCAATCCTGAGGGCATTCTGGTCACCGAGGCCGGCAATCAGGTCATGGACGAGGGCGGCGGTCAGATCACGATCGACCCGAAACTGGGTCCGGTCACCATCGGCAAGGACGGTATCGTCAGCCAGGGCGCCATTCGGGTCGGCAAGATCGGCCTGGTGCGACCGGATGACATGGCCAGCCTCGCCAAGGATGGCGACAACCTCTACCGCAACACCGCCAACACCACCCCGCAGCCTGTCACGGACGCTCAGATCCACCAGGGCATGCTGGAATCCTCGAACGTCCAACCCGTGATCGAGATCACCAGGCTGATCGAGATCCAGCGCGCCTACGAGGGCGTCGCCAAGATGATGGACAACACCGCCGAACTCTCGCGCAGCGCCGTCGAGCGTCTGGGCAAGCTCAACTAAGGAACGCCAGCGATGCAAGCTCTCCGCACCGCCGCTTCGGGTATGGCTGCTCAGCAGCTGAACGTCGAAGTCATCTCGAACAACATCGCCAACATGAACACCGTTGGCTTCAAGCGCCAGCGGGCCGAGTTCCAGGACCTGCTGTACCAGACGATCGAGCGCGCGGGCTCTCAGTCGTCCAGCGACGGCAACATCGTCCCGACCGGCGTCCAGGTCGGCGGCGGCGTCAAGGCCGGCTCGGTCTACCGCATCACCGAGCAAGGCACCCCGACCCAGACCAACAACCCGCTGGACGTCGCGATCCAGGGCAAGGGCTACCTGCAGGTGCTGCTGCCCTCGGGCGAAACGTCCTATACGCGGGCCGGCAACTTCTCGACCAACGACCAGGGCCAGGTGGTCACCGAGGACGGCTATCTGGTCCAGCCGGGCATCACCATTCCGCAGAACGCCACCGGCATCACGATCAGCAAGACCGGTCTGGTGCAGGTCAATCTCGACGGCCAGCCGGCCCCGCAGACCGTGGGCCAGCTGCAGCTCGCCAACTTCATKAACGAAGGCGGCCTCGAAGCCATCGGCGACAACCTCTACCTGGAGACCGCGGCCTCGGGCGCGGCCAACCTCGCCGCTCCGGGCGAGCCGGGTTTCGGCACCCTGCTTCAGAACTATACCGAAGCGTCGAACGTCGACGCCGTCTCGGAAATCACCGCCCTGATCACCGCCCAGCGCGCCTACGAGATGAACTCGAAGGTCATCACCACGGCCGATCAGATGCTGCAAACCACCTCGCAACTGCGGTCGTAAGCTCATGAAGACCTTCCTGCTCGCCGCCGCCGCCACCGTCGTCATCGCGGCGCTCTCCGCTCCGGCCTTCGCCGGGACCGCCGTGAGCCTGCGCATGGACACCACCGACGCCGACGGCCGCATCACGCTGGGCGACCTGTTCGACGGCGTCACCGGTCCGGCCGCCAACACGGTGGTCGCCGCCCGCATGGGCCCGACCGCTGTGCTCGACGCCGGCCAGGTGCAGGTCTCGGCCCGTCGCGCGGGCTTCGACTGGGTCAACACCAACGGCGTCCGCCGCATCATCGTCCGCGAGGGCGTCGACAACGGTGGCGTTTCGGCCAATGGCCGCGGCGTGGCCGGCGCCGCACGCGGCAATGTGGAAGTTCTTGCCTACGCCCGCAGCATCACGGCCGGCGAAATCGTCCAGCCGCAGGACCTGATTTGGACGAAGATGGCCGGCGCTCCGGCCGACGCCCCCCGCGACGCCGACGCCGTGATCGGCCTCGCCGCCAAGCGCCCCCTGCGTGAAGGCGCCGCAGTCCAGACCCGTGACGTGGGCGCAGCCCAGGTCATCAAATCCGGCGACCTGATCACCGTCACCTATGACGACGGCGGAATTTCCCTTTCGCTTCAAGGGAAAGCCATGGCGACCGCCGCCACGGGCGACGTCTTCGCCGTCCAGAACACGCTGTCTAAGAAAATCATCCAGGCGGTCGCGACCGGACCTGGCGCCGCCGCCGTCGGTCCGCAGGCCCAGGCCTTGCAAGCCCGTTCGCAACCCGTTCGTTTCGCCGCTCGCTAAGAGGTCTTCACCCCATGCGTCGCCCCGCCATCCTCGCCGCCGTCGTCCTGCTCGCCCCGCTCGCCGCCTGCTCCACCGTATCCGAAGCCGTGAAGGGCCCGCAGCTGGCGCCCGTCGGCTATCCGGCCGCCCTGGCCCCGATGCAGCAGCAATATGTCTCAGCTCGCGAGCCCTCGCCGCAAGCCGCTTCGGCCAACTCGCTGTGGCGGGTCGGCGCGCGCGCCTTCTTCAACGACCAGCGCGCCAGCCGCGTCGGCGACATCGTCACCGTCATGATCGACATCGACGACAGCGCCAGCACCAAGAACGCCACCAACAGCTCGCGCACCTCCAGCGCCGGCGCCGGCGTCGACAACTTCCTCGGCCTGGAATCGAGCCTGGGCAAGATCCTGCCGGGCGGCTTCGACCCGTCCAAGGCGATCGGCACCAACTCGGCCTTCAGCAACGCCGGAGCCGGCGGCGTCAGCCGCTCGGAGAAGATCAGCCTGACGATCGCCGCCGTGGTCAGCCAGGTCCTGCCGAACGGCAACATGGTCATCCAGGGCACCCAGGAAGTCCGCACCAACGCCGAACTGCGCCAGCTGACCGTGGCCGGCATCGTGCGTCCGGAAGACATCTCCTCGGCCAACACCATCAAGCACACCCAGATCGCCGAAGCCCGCATCAGCTACGGCGGCCGCGGCGACATCAGCCGCGTCCAGAAGACCCCGGCCGGCCAGTCGCTGGTCGAGAAGTTCTCGCCGTTCTGATCTGACTACCGCGATCCAGGATCGTCGGGCGCGGCAGCCGCAAGGCCGCCGCGCCCGATGCGCATTCAGGAGCCATTCACGCCGTCTCCGCGTTGATCGGGCGAGGAGGACCCGCCATGGCGTCCCGCATCGCCTTCGCCGTTCTAGCGTTCCTGGCCGCCGGCCTCGCCGGTTGCGCGCACGAGAAGGTCGGGATGGACGGCTATCGCTGGGCCTATCTCACTGATCCCGCCGAGGCGCCTCGCCTGGCCTACGGCCGTCCCAACAGCGACGATGTCGTGCTGATGATGAGCTGCCGCCCTGGCCAGAACCAAATGAACGTCTCGGTCGTCGGCCTGTCGGGCGGCGAAGTCGTGCTGGCGTCTGGTCGCGCGGAGAGCCGCTTCGCCGCCGCCAAGGTGCAAGACGCCCTCAGCGAGGGCGGCCTGCTGGAGGCGCGGGGTCAGACCAGCGCCCCGGCGCTGCAAGGCTTCCGCAAATCAGGCGACCTGGCGCTGCTGAGCAAGGGCGAGCGGCATAACCTGACGGCGGAGTCCGCCGATCGAGGCCACGTGCGAGCGTTCTTCAAGGCCTGCGGGGCTTAAGCCCGCCGCCCGGCTCCCGCGGCGCTGACATTATCCATGCCCAGGGCCGACAGCGCGCCGCGCAGGATGCCCTCGGCGTCGAGACCGGCCTGGGCGTACATGACGTCGGGCTTGTCCTGGTCCTGGAAGACGTCCGGCAGGCACAGGGTGCGGATCTTCAGGCCGCGATCGAAGGCGCCGTGCTCGGCCAGGGCCTGCAGCACGAAGCCGCCGAAGCCGCCCATGGCCCCCTCCTCCACCGTGACCAGCGCTTCGTGCTCGCGCGCCAGGCGCAGCAGGAGGTCGATRTCCAGCGGCTTGGCGAAGCGGGCGTCGCAGACGGTGGCCGAAAGGCCGCGCGCGGCCAGCAGGTCGGCGGCCTTCAGGCTTTCCGACAGGCGGGTGCCGAAAGAGACGATGGCGACGCTGGTCCCCTCGCGGACGATGCGGCCCTTGCCGATCTCCAGCGGTTCGAGGTCGGCGGGGATCTCGAGACCCAGGCCTTCGCCGCGCGGATAGCGGAAGGCGCTGGGGCGATCGTCGATGGCGGCGGCGGTGGCGACCATGCGGGCCAGCTCCACCTCGTCGGCGGCGGCCATCAGCACCATGCCGGGCAGAGCGCCCATGAAGCCGATGTCGAAGCTGCCGGCGTGGGTGGGTCCATCGGCACCGACCAGGCCGGCGCGGTCCATGGCGAAGCGCACCGGCAGGCCCTGGATGGCCACGTCGTGCACCACCTGGTCGTAGCCGCGCTGCAGGAAGGTCGAATAGATCGCCGCGAACGGCTTCATGCCGTCGGCGGCCAGGCCGGCGGCGAAAGTCACCGCGTGCTGCTCGGCGATGCCGACGTCGAAGGTGCGCTCGGGGAACGCCTTCTGGAAGATGTCCAGGCCCGTGCCCGAAGGCATGGCGGCGGTGATGGCGACGATCTTGTCGTCCTTCGCGGCCTGCCTGACCAGCTCCTGGGCGAAGACCTTGGTGTAGCTGGGCGGACCGGCGGCCGGCTTCTGCTGCTGGCCGGTGACCACGTCGAACTTGGCCACGGCGTGCAGCTTGTCCTCGGCGCCCTCGGCCGGGGCGTAGCCCTTGCCCTTCTGGGTGACGCAGTGGACCAGCACCGGCTTGTCGCCGAAGGCCTTGGCGTTCTTGAGCACGCTGACCAGAGCGTCCATGTCGTGGCCGTCGATCGGGCCGACATAGTGGAAGCCCAGTTCCTCGAAGAAGGTCCCGCCGGTGACCATGCCCCGGGCATATTCTTCCGCCTTACGGGCGGCTTCGCGCATCGGGGTCGGCAATTTCTCGACCACCGTCTTGCCCAGCTTGCGCACCGAGCGGTAGGCGCCGCCCGAGACCAGGTTGGCCAGATAGGCGCTCATCCCGCCGACCGGCGGGGCGATCGACATATCGTTGTCGTTGAGAATGACGATCAGCCGCTTGGTGGCGTCAGTCGCCGCGTTCATCGCCTCATAGGCCATGCCCGCGCCCAGCGAGCCGTCGCCGATCACGGCGATGACGCTGTTGTTCTCGCCCTTGGCGTCGCGCGCGGCGCAGAAGCCCAGGGCCGCCGAGATCGAGGTGGCCGCGTGGGCCGCGCCGAACGGGTCGTATTCGCTTTCGGCGCGCTTGGTGAAGCCCGACAGGCCACCGCCCTGGCGCAGGGTGCGGATGCGATCGCGGCGGCCGGTCAGGATCTTGTGCGGATAGGCCTGGTGGCCGACGTCCCAGATGACGATGTCCTTGGGCGTCTCGAACACATGGTGCAGGGCCACGGTCAGCTCGACCACGCCCAGGCCCGCGCCCAGATGGCCGCCGGTCACGGAGACGGCGTCGATGGTCTCGGCCCGCACCTCCGCGGCCAGCTGTTTCAGCTCCGCCAGAGAGAGGCCCCGCGTGTCGGCCGGCGAGGCGATGGTGTCGAGCAGAGGCGTTTTGGTGGGCATGTTTGAAGAAAGCGCGGTCAGTTGCGGCGGTCCAGCACGAAATCAACGCTTTCGCGCAGATGTTCGGCCCGTTCGCCAAAGATTTCGAGATGGGAGCGAGTCTGGTCGGCGAGAAGCGCCACGCGCTCTTTCGCCGCGTCCAGCCCCAGCAGGGTGACGTAGTTGGCCTTGCCCTTGGCGGCGTCCTTGCCGCCGGCGGCCTTGCCCAGGGTCTTTTCGTCGCCCTCGGCGTCCAGGATGTCGTCGACAATCTGGTAGGCCAGGCCCAGGTCCTGGGCGAAAGCCATCAAGGCGGCGCGCTCGGCCTCCTTGGCGCGGGCGATGATCAGCGGGATCTCGAAGGCGAAGGCGATCAGGGCGCCGGTCTTCAGGCGCTGCATCCGGGCCACCGCGCCCAGGTCGTCGCGGACGCCCAGGATGTCGATCATCTGGCCGCCGACCATACCCCGGGCGCCAGATGCAATCGCCAGCTTGCGCACCAGTTCCGAGCGGACATGGCCGTCGTCGTGGGTGTCGGGGTGGGCCATGATCTCGAAGGCGGCCGTCTGCAGCGCGTCGCCGGCGAGAATGGCGGTCGCCTCGTCATATTGCTTGTGCACGGTCGGACGGCCACGGCGGACGTTGTCGTCGTCCATGGCCGGCAGGTCGTCGTGGACCAGGCTGTAGGCGTGGATGCACTCCAGCGCGCAGGCCGCGCGCAGCACCGGCCGCTCGGCCAGGTCGAACATCTTGCCGGTCTCGAGCGCGAAGAACGGCCGCAGCCGCTTGCCGGGACCCAGCGCCGCATAGCGCATGGCCTCGGTCAGACGGCTTTCGGGACCGTCGGCGCGCGGCAGCAGCTCGTCGAGCGCCACGGTGACGATGTCGGCGGCCTGGACGACGCGCCTGGCGAGATCGGTCAAGGGCGGCTCCCCTCGGTCGTCGGGTGCGCGCCCGGCATCAGTTGAACTCGGCCGCTTCGGCGGCGACGGCGCCGCCCTGGCCCAGGACGATCTTCTCGACCTTCAGGCGCGCGGCTTCCAGCTTCTTCTCGCAGTGGGCCTTAAGGGCCGCGCCGCGCTCGTAGATGTCGATCGACCGCTCCAGCGGAGCCTGGCCCGATTCCAGCTCGGCCACGATCCGTTCCAACTGCGCCAGCGCTTCCTCGAAGCTGAGGCTGGAGATGTCAGCGGGATTGCTCGTGGCGTCGGTCATTTCAACTCTCAGGTGAACAGCGGCAGCCTAGTGGCCTAGACCGGCGCGGGCAACGGCCTAGAGCCTAGGCGTGGTTAAGGGAAGAGGGTTTGAAAGCTTCAGGCGCGACGGAAGCGCTTGATGCTCCAATAGGCGTGGCCTTCGTCAACCAGCTTCGTCAGTCCACGCGCCTTCAGGGCGTCGGCGATCATCCAGTTGAAGAAGCCGTGGGCCAGCACCAGCACGTCCTGGCCAGCGTCGGATAGCTCGATCAGCAGGTCGGCGGCCTGGCCGGCGCGGGCCTCGGCCTGCTTGCGCGTCTCCTGGCCGCCGTGATTGTTGAAGAACCACCACCAGAACCGGGCGAAGAAGCCCAGGCGCTTGGGCGACATCCGCAGCCAGAGCGGCCATGGCGGCGGCGGCAGAGGGGCCTCGATGAAGGTCGGGTCCGTGGCGAAGGCGCGGTCGCCGACCACAGCCCGGGCGGTCTCGATCGACCGGCGTCGGGTCGAGGCGATGATCACGTCGGCTTCGCGCGCGATCTGGATCAGTTGGTCCGGCGGCGTCTGGCCGGCCTTCAGCCCGCCTTCCTCATACTGGCCCCACCACGCGCCATACTCGGGCGCGTTCAGCCGGACCTGACGCGACAGGGCGGGTTCCCCGTGGCGAGCCAGGGTGATGACGCCCGGCTTCGCGGGCGGGGACGCTTGGTCGGCGATGGTGACGTCGGCCATGTTGTGGAGAAGCCGGTCGGCCAGCGGGCCTTCCCGTCCTCTCACCCCTCCTGAAGAGCGCGTACATGCGCGGCGGCGGACCGCCCCAGCGCCTGGAGGTCGTAACCGCCCTCGAGCGACGATACAACCCGGCCCTTGGCCCGGGCGTTCGCCACCGAGACGATGGCGCGAGTCGCCCAGGCGAAGTCGTCCTCGGTCAGGCTCTGCGCCGACAGCGGATCGCGGGCGTGGGCGTCGAAGCCGGCCGAGACGATCAGGAGCTCGGGCGCGAAGGCGTCGACCTTGTCCATCAGGCCCTCGAATCGCGCCCGCCAGACCTCGCGGGCGGCGTGCGGCGCGACGGTGGCGTTGGCGATGTTGCCCAGGCCCGTCTCGGACGGATCGCCGGTGCCGGGATATAGCGGCGACTGGTGGATCGAGGCGAAGAACACGGTCGGGTCGTTCTCGAACACCGCCTGGGTGCCGTTGCCGTGGTGGACGTCGAAGTCGACGATGGCCACCCGCTTGAGCCCCGCCGCCTGCGCCGCCCGAGCCGCCACCGCGACGTTGGAGAACACGCAAAAGCCCATGGCCGTCCCGGGCTCGGCGTGATGGCCCGGCGGCCGTACGGCGCAGAAGGCTCTCTCGGCCTCGCCCGCCGCCACGGCCCGCACGGCCGCCACGCTTGCCCCCGCCGCGCGCCGCGCCGCCGCCAGACTGCCGGTCGAGAGGACGGTGTCGGGGTCCAGCGCCAGCCGGCCGGTCTTAGGCGCCGATTGGAGCACGGCGTCGACGAACGCCTTGGGGTGCACCCGCAGCAGATCCTCGACATCGATCATCGGCGCGTCAGCGGGCTCCAGCTCCAGATTGGGGTCGTCGTTCAGGGCGTCGATCACCGCGCGCAGACGCTCCGGGCTCTCCACGTGCCCGTCGCCGGGCCGGTGGTCGAGCATGTCCAAATGGGTGTAAAGCGCGACAGCCATGGGAGACTCTTAGACCGTGAACGCCGACCCGACCATCCGCCCTCATTCGCTTCGTCGAGCCACGACCGATGACGCCGATGTCGTATCCAGCCTGGGCGCACGCACCTTCACTGAGACCTTCGCCCACCTCTATCCGCCCGAGGATCTCGAGACGTTCCTGGCCTATGCCTACGGACTGGAACGCACGCGCAACGACCTGGCTGATCCCGACAAGGCCACCTGGCTGCTGGAGGACGAGGATGGCGAGGCCATCGGCTACGCCCTGGCCGGCCCCTGCGAGCTGCCGCACGACGAGGCCCGTCCCGAGGACGGCGAGCTGAAGCGGATCTATGTATTGAAGAGCCATCAGGGCGGCGGACGCGGCTCGATACTGCTGAACGCGGCGCTGGACTGGCTGGAGAAGGACGGCCCGCGTCCGCTGTGGATCGGGGTCTTCTCCGAAAACTTCGGGGCCCAGAAGCTGTACGGCCGCATGGGGTTTGCGAAGGTCGGCGAATACCACTTCAAGGTCGGCGAGACGCGGGACCTGGAGTTCATTCTGCGGCGGGGATGACGATCCTTCCGCTCCCTCCGGGAGCGGACGACCGCGAAGCGGTCCGGTGAGGGCCAGTGCGCTGGCCGGCTTGCCCCCTCCGCGCCTTCGGCGCTCCTCCCCCCAGAGGGGGAAGAAGGCGTGTGTTGCGTCTCGTTTGAGAACCCTCCATTCTCCCGAACATCTGTTCGAAAGCCGCGCCGATGTTCCTTCGCTTCTTCTCCGAGCTCCGCCAGGCCAAGGTGCCGGTCAGCCTGCGCGAATACCTCCTGCTGATGGAGGCCCTGGACAAGGACGTCATCGATCGCTCGGTCGAGGACTTCTACTTCCTGTCACGCGCCAGTCTGGTGAAGGACGAGAAGAACCTCGACAAGTTCGACCGGGTGTTCGGCCATGTGTTCAAGGGCCTGGAAACGGTCAACGAAGGCCTGGCCGCCGACATCCCCGAGGAGTGGCTGAAAGCCCTGACCGAGCGGTTCCTGACCGACGAGGAAAAGGCCCAGATCGAGGCCCTGGGCGGCTTCGAGAAGCTGATGGAGACCCTGCAGGAGCGGCTGCGCGAGCAGAAGAAGCGCCACGAGGGCGGCAACAAGATGATCGGCTCGGGCGGGACCAGCCCGTTCGGCAACAACGGCTACAATCCCGAAGGCGTGCGTATCGGCCAGGACAAGAGCCGCCACGGCCGCGCGGTGAAGGTCTGGGACAAGCGCGAGTACAAGAACCTCGACGACTCGGTCGAGCTGGGCACCCGCAACATCAAGGTCGCCCTACGGCGCCTGCGCAAGTTCGCCCGCACCGGCGCGGCCGAAGAGCTGGATCTGCCCGGCACCATCAAGGGCACGGCCGAGAAGGGCTATCTCGACATCCAGCTGCGTCCCGAGCGCCGTAACGCCATCAAGGTCTTGCTGTTCTTCGACATCGGCGGCTCGATGGACGGCCACATCAAGCTCTGCGAGGAGTTGTTCAGCGCCGCCAAGACCGAGTTCAAGAACCTGGAATTCTACTACTTCCACAACTGCCTCTACGAGACCGTCTGGAAGGACAACAAGCGCCGCCAGACCGAGAAGATCCCGACCTTCGACGTGCTCCACAAGTTCCCCGCCGATTACAAGGTGATCTTCGTCGGCGACGCGACCATGAGCCCCTACGAGATCACCTATCCGGGCGGCAGCGTCGAGCACTGGAACGAAGAGCCCGGCGCGATCTGGATGCAGCGGGTCACGGACATCTACCAGAGCTGCATTTGGCTGAACCCGACGCCCGAGCGCCATTGGGACTATACTCAGTCGATCGGGGTGATGAAGCAGATCCTCGGCGACCGCATGTATCCCCTGACCATCGAGGGCCTGGACAAGGCGATGCGGGAATTGGTGCGCGGCTAGGGCCGGCCAGCCTCAGCGCACTGGAGTCGTGGGATCGGCGAAATGGCCAATGTCGGTCGACGGCTGCCCGATTAGCGGCACTTCGGGCGGAGCCGCCGCGTGGTCGTTCGCGATCGTCGTTCCCACGCTGAACGTCGTCGCGGAGGCGCCGCCCAGAAGGATGAAAACGTCCTCGCGCCCGTCGCCGTCGATGTCGAAGCCGACTCGGGCGCCCGCGATGGTGTGCGTCACGTCGGCGACCTGCCCAGCGGTCGCTTCGCCCAGGGTCGCGCCCTGGGCAGCCAGAACGTCGGTGACCGAGGCGGTGGTGACCACGGTGACCTGCCCCTTGCCCAGCACCGCCAAGTGGTCGCCCTTGGCGGCCGAATAGTCCAGCACCACGCCGAGCAGCGCGTCCGCCTTGGCGGTCGGCAGTGTGGCCGAGATCAGGAAGGTGTCGGCCCCGGTTCCGCCGGAGGCCACCACACGGGCGTTCATGACGATCCGGTCGTTACCCGCGCCGCCGTCCAGACGGTCGATCCCGCCGCCCTGGCCCGTGCCCGCCGTGGTGAGGTTTCCACCGGCCGCGCCGCCGCCATCGATATAGTCGTCGCCGGCGCCGCCGTGGATCGTATCCGCGCCAGGACCGCCCTTCATGACGTCGTTCCCGGCGGTGCCGATCATGGCGTACTTGGTTCCGGCGAAACCCTGGCCCTCGAGGCCGGGCGGGCTCGGCTGATCGGCCGGCGGCTGCGTCGATCCGTTGCCCGAAGACGACGAGACCGGTTCCGACGCGCTCAAGTGAGTCGCCTTCAAAACCGCGAGCCCTGGCAGGCCTTCCATCGGCGACTCGACGACCACCGCTTTGCCGCCTTCTGGCTTGATCGGAGTCTGGCCCTGGATTTCGCCGGCTCCGGCGGCGGCCAAGGCCGCGTGTGCCTGGGTGCGATCGGCTTCAAGGTTCAGAGCGGCGATCAGCTTGGAGGCCACGCCTTCGATGGCCGCGTCGTCGGCGCGCGGCAGGGTCTCGAAATTCAGGCGGCCCGCCTCGCCGAGGTCCAGGCCGCGAAGCTCCAGATAGAGGCCCACGGCGATGACCAGCGACAGGAACGACTGGGCCTCGCGGCTGGACGGATTGAAGGCCACCACGACGCCGCCGTGGTCTTCGACGCCCGAGGACAGCACCTGGCGCAGCGCGCCCCACAGGCTGCCGACCTGGTGGAACATGTCGATGGCCGCGTCATGCACCACGAACTGGCCGTCGATGCGGGCGATGTGAACCAGCACGTCCTGATTGGCGTCGGTGACCACGTACCAGGGGTCGCCCGAATCGGTTTGGCCAAAGACGCCGTCTACGTCGCCATAGCTGGACGCAAGCTGCTGGGTGAGCAGCATCAGCAGGCCCCGCTCGTTGGGGGACCAGTCACTGGCCGGCGGCCGGGGGCTGAAGGCTAGGATCTCACCCATCTCGCGACTCGTTAGGCTTGAGCCGCCCGGCCGGCAAGGGCCGGATCGGCCTCGTCGGCGGCGCCGTCGAACAGCAGGCGATGCAGTTCGGGCTCGTAATACCGTAGCAATGTGCGCGCGAACTGGCCCGGATCAAGACCCAGGCTTTCGGCCCAGATCGCTTGAGCCTCGATCGGCACGCGGCCGAGACCGTTCTCCACCTGGGAAACGAAGGTGTAGTAGCGCAGGCCCGTCTTCTCGGCCAATTCGGCCTGGGTAAGGCCCGCCGCCTCGCGCGCGGTCTTCAGCCAACGCCCCGCCTCGCGACGGAGGGTCTTGGTCAACGCCGCCTTGGCGGGATTCATCGCCGTTCGTGACATCGCAAAGCCGCTTCCGCGCCCACAAGCGGGCGCTCCCCTAGTTGTTACACATTGCGTAAAAACGCAACAATCCGTTGTCGACCATTCGAAATAGCCTTGCGGGCGATCATCGACCCACATACAGTTTTTACGCAACTATTTAGAACGAAGCGGCAGCATGTACGTCTCGATCGACCCCGCCCACTCCCGCGTCGCCGCCCTGGCTGTAAAGCCGCGCCTGTCGCTGGTGATGGTCGTCTACATGACGGGCCCCGCCCTGATGGAAAGCGTGCGCCATGCCCTGGCCGAGCCTCGGGTCGAGGAATTCATCATCGTCGACAACGGCTCGTCCCTGGCCGACGCGGCCTGGCTGCGCGAGCTGGCCCGGCGCGAGCCGCGCGTGCGCCTCCTGCAGGGCCTGGGCAATATCGGTTTCGCCCGCGCCGCCAACCTGGGCGCGGCGGCGGCCAAGGGCGAGGCGCTGGTTTTCCTCAATCCCGACGCCTTCTTGACACCCGGCGCAGTCGCGGCCCTGGC
Organism: Caulobacter sp. P4_E5; assembly: GCF_056401555.1. Taxonomy (NCBI): domain Bacteria; kingdom Pseudomonadati; phylum Pseudomonadota; class Alphaproteobacteria; order Caulobacterales; family Caulobacteraceae; genus Caulobacter; species Caulobacter sp. P4_E5. The sequence goes on along the minus strand of NZ_JBFUJD010000051.1, from coordinate 2,086 downwards.
CGACGCGGCCCGCGACCGTCCCTCGCCCTGCATCATTGGGGCCCGGGTGTTCAACATCGACGGCAGCGAACAGCGGGGCGGGCGGCGGGGCGAGATCACGCCCGTCACCACCCTGCTCACCCTCTCGAAGCTTAGCGCTATTCTGCCCCCGCTGCGCCGCTTCGAGATCCACCGGGAGGGCGAGCCCCCCCCGTCCTACCCGGTGGACACCCCTACGATCTCGGGCGCCTGCTTCTACATGTCGGCGGCCGACTTCCACGTCTTGGGCGGCTTCGACGAGGGCTATTTCCTGCACGTCGAGGACATCGACCTGTGCTGGCGCGCCCGTCGGCAGGGCGGCAGCGTGCTGTTTCAGCCCAACGCCCGTATCGTCCACGTCGGCTCGACCAGCCGTGAGAACCCGCTGATCATCGAGTGGCACAAGGGTCGCGGCCTGGTGCGCTACTTCCTCAAACGCGCCGACAGCCCGCAACGCAAAGCCCTGGCCCTACTGCTGGCGCCGCTGATCCTCGGCGCCGCCGTGGCCCGGCCGCTGCTGCGCCAGCTGCGGCGCGGCCGGATGGGTCGCCCCGTCGAACGCCTGGCCGCCATCCCTGGTTGAGGCTTTTCGACGAACGGCGTTAGCGCTATCACTGGACGCGAACCCGCCGGAAGCCGTCCATGCCTCGCCTAAGCCTCGTCCGCCTCGGCCTTGCCTGCATCCTGGCGGCCGCCGCCCTTCCCGCCTTCGCCCAACGCCCGCCGTCCGACGAAAGCTGGGGGAAACCCGGCGTTTCCTACCTGCAGTACCGTACCGACGCGGTCGAGTGCGCCTACAAGGTGGGGCAGGAGGCGCCCGTCAGCATCCCCATGGTGGACCTGGTGTTCTCGATGGACATGCCGGTGATCGATCCGGTCGACGCGACCGGCGCCGTCGACACCAGCGGGGCGCTCAACAGCTCCGCCTATGACACCGTCAAAAGTCTCGACACCGCGCGATCCAGGATGACCAAGCCCTGGCGCGAGGTCGTGCGGCAGGTGCGCCCCGCCCTTGCCCAGTGCCTCACCGAGCGCGGCTATCGGCGCTTCCGTCTGACCAAGGAGCAGTACGAAGAGCTAAAGCGTCTACCCAGCGGCTCGCGAGTGCGACAAGTCTATCTATGGAATCTGTCGCTGAGCGCCGTCCCCGCAGGCCATCGCTAGCGGCGTCGACATGGCGTTCGACGTATCATCCAGAGATTGATCCCGCCATGCGCCCACGCCTCGTTCTCGCCAGCCTGAGCTGCGCGCTAGTCGCTACCTCCGCCCTTGCTCAATCGCAGCGCCAGCGACCCGACGAGAGTTGGGGAAAGCCAGGAGTATCCTATCTGCAGTACCGCACCGACGCGGTTGAGTGCGCCTACCGGGCCGGCCAGGACGCTCCGGTGTCTTATCCGACGGTCGACTTGCTGTTTTTCGACAACACGGCGCACGGCGGCGACGCGACCGCCACCATGCACGAAGCCATCGCCGCCTTCGACGTCAACGCCCGGCGGATGTCACGTCCCTGGCGCGAGATCAGCGCCCAAGTTCAGCCGGCCCTGGCGCGATGCCTGTCGGACCGCGGCTATCGGCGATTTCGCCTGACCAGGGATCAGGCGGCGAAACTGAGGGACCTGCCAATCGGCGGCAAGGCCCGCCATACCTTTCTCTGGGCTATTGCCGCCGCCCCCGAAATCCGGACGGACCCGGCGCTGCAACGGCGATAACGCTAGCCCGCTTCCGGCTTCATGCACGCGGCCTCGACTACTGTCTCGTCGAAGGCGCCCGGCTGGGGCTTGGTCCATTGCCGATCCTCGAAGGCGAAAGCCGTCTCCTCGCCACCGAGATTGTTTTCGGGATAGCGGTACACGGCGAGACTGCGGAACGCCTTGGCCTTACAATCCACGTCCTGGGCCATGCGCTCCGAGCGGAAGGTCACGCCCGCCTCGCTCCGCGGCAGACGGAACTCGTGGCGCACCCAGACCCGCTGCCAGGGTTCGCCGGCGGGGGTCTTACCGGTCTTGGCGAAGGTGATGACCGTCTTGTCCTCGCCCACGCCCAGGAACGGCCAACCAATCCCCTCGAT
>NZ_JBFUJD010000050.1:0-39101 GCF_056401555.1 Caulobacter sp. P4_E5 | reverse complement strand
CGCCTATGCCGCCGCTTTCGACATCCATCGCGCGCCAGTCTGATCTGCACGCTTCCTGGGCGCCGCACGTGCATAAATGCTGAGCAAGTGTGCGTCGCAAACATCAGCGGCGCCGCAGCGCGGCATAGGCCGTGACATGACGCCCGTCCCCCGTCTTCAATAGCATCAAGGCCACCGAACAACGGCGTTCGCGGCTGCCAGAGGACCGCTCGGATGCGGTCACCCGTCCGGGGCGACGACGCCCCGCTCTCGCAGACACGCAGACATCCGAGGCCGACATGCTCTCCCGCGACTTCTTGAAGGCCGGCCACACGCCGACCCTGTTCGCCGCCTTCCTGTATTTCGATCTCAGCTTCATGGTCTGGGTGATCCTGGGCCCGCTGGGCGTCGCGATCGCCAAGGACTTCCACCTTGATCCTGCCCAGAAGGGCCTGATGGTCGCCATCCCGGTTCTGGCCGGCGCCGTCCTGCGCCTGGTCAATGGCGTGCTGGTCGACCGGATCGGGCCGAAGAAGACCGGCATGATCGGTCAGCTGATCGTCCTGGCCGGCCTGGTGCTGGCCTGGGCCGTCGGCATCCACAACTACCATCAGGTGCTGGCCCTGGGCGTGATCCTGGGCGTGGCGGGCGCCTCGTTCGCCGTCGCCCTGCCGCTGGCTTCGCGCTGGTATCCGCAAGAACATCAGGGCCTGGCCCTGGGCATCGCCGGCGCCGGTAATTCGGGCACGGCCCTGGCCGCCTTGTTCGCTCCGGCCCTGGCCAAGATGTTCGGCTGGCAAGCCGTGATCGGCCTGGCCGCCATTCCTCTGGCCGTGGCGTTCGTCGTCTACATGCTGCTGGCCAAGGATGCGCCGGAGCAACCCGCGCCCAAGAAGCTGGCCGAGTATCTCGACGTCCTGAAGGTCCCCGACGCCTGGTGGCTGATGCTGCTGTACGGCGTGACCTTCGGCGGTTTCGTCGGCCTGGCCTCGTCGCTGACCATGTACTTCAACTCGGAATACGGCCTGGATCCGGTCATCGCCGGCTTCTTCACCGCCGCCTGCGTCTTCGCCGGTTCGTTCATCCGTCCGGTGGGCGGCGCCCTGGCCGACCGCTTCGGCGGCGTACGCACCCTGAGCTTCGTCTACGTCCTGGCCGCCGCCGGCCTGGCCACGGCCAGCTTCCAGCTGCCGTCGCCGTTCGTCGCCCTGGCGGTGCTGATGTTCTCGATGCTGGCCCTGGGCGCGGGCAACGGCGCGGTGTTCCAGCTGGCTCCGCAGCGGTTCCGCAAGGAAATCGGCGTCATGACCGGCCTAATCGGCATGACCGGCGGCGTCGGCGGCTTCTACCTGGCCTCGACCCTGGGCATGGCCAAGAAGATGACCGGTTCCTACCAGTCCGGCTTCCTCGGCTTCGCGCTGCTGGCCCTGTTCGCCTTCGTCGCTCTGTACGGCCTGAAGGCGCGCTGGCGCGCCGTCTGGCCGACCCTGCACGGCGACACCGCCAGCGTTCGCGTCTGATCACCCGTTTCGAGGAACGAGCTAGTCCATGACCCATCCTAAGGAACGTCTGGTCGTCATCGGCAACGGCATGGCCGGCTGCCGGGCGGTCGAGGAAGTGCTGAAGCGCGACCCCGCCCGCTATGACGTGACCATCTTCGGCGCCGAGCCGCGGGTGAACTACAACCGGATCATGCTCTCGCCGGTCCTGGCGGGCGAGAAGACCTTCGACGACATCGTCATCAATGACGAAGCCTGGTACCGCGACAACGCCATCACCCTGCACGCAGGGCGCGCCGTCACCGCGGTCGACCTGGAAGGCCGCAAGGTGCTCGCCGAGGGCGGGCTGGAAGTTGGCTACGACAAGCTGATCCTGGCCACCGGCTCGGATCCGTTCCGCCTGCCGCTGCCGGGCTCGGACCTGAAGGGCGTCGTCACCTTCCGCGATCTCGACGACGTCGAGGCCATGGTCGAGGCCTCCGGCAAGCCGGGCGCCCGCGCCGTGGTCATCGGCGGCGGCCTGCTGGGCCTGGAAGCCGCCTACGGCCTGGCCCGCCGCGGCATGGCCGCCACGGTCGTCCACCTGATGGACGTGCTGATGGAGCGCCAGCTGGATGAGAGCGCGGGCTTTCTGCTGCGCGAGGCCTTGGCCGAACGTGGTGTCGACACCGTGCTGGGCGCCCAGTCCGAGGAGATCGTCGGTCAGGACGGCAAGGTCGCCGGCCTGAAGCTAAAGGACGGTCGCGTCCTGGCGTGCGACCTGCTGGTCATGGCGGTCGGCATCCGTCCGAACGCGACGCTGGCCAAGACGTCCGGCCTGCAGGTCAATCGCGGCATCGTCGTCGACGACGCCATGCGCACCTCGGACCCGGCCGTGTTCTCGGTCGGCGAGTGCGTCGAGCATCGCGGCAACTGCTACGGCCTGGTGGCGCCCATCTGGGACATGTGCCGGGCCCTGGCCGAGGAATTGACCGACGGTGCGGGGGCCTATGCAGGCTCTGTGCTGTCGACCCGCCTCAAGGTCTCGGGCGTCGACGTGTTCTCGGCCGGCAAGTTCGCCGGCGGCGACGGCTGCGAGGACATCGTGTTCCGCGACGCCGCCCGCGGCGTCTACAAGCGCGTGGTCATCGAGGACGGCAAGGTCGCCGGCGCGGTGCTGTTCGGCGACGCCGCTGACGGCGGCTGGTACTTCGACCTGATGCGGGCGGGGACCGACGTCGCGGACATCCGCGAGACTCTGATCTTCGGGCAAGCGATCACGGAGGGTCTCTCGGGCCTGGACCCTAGCGCGGCCGTTGCGGCCATGCCCGACACGCAGGAAATCTGCGGCTGCAACGGCGTCTGCAAGGGTGCGATCACGGGAGCCATCACGGCCCAGGGCCTGACCACGTTGGACGACGTCCGTGCGGTCACCAAGGCCTCGGCCTCGTGCGGCTCGTGCACGCCGCTGGTGGAGCAGGTGATCCGCCTGACCCTTGGCGACGGCTTCAAGGCCCAGACGGGTCCCAAGCCGATGTGCAAGTGCACGCATCACCCGCACGGCGATGTGCGCAAGGCGATCGTTGAGCTCGAACTGAAGTCCATGCCCGCCGTCATGCAGGCCATGGAATGGGACACCCCCGATGGCTGCGCCTCGTGCCGTCCGGCCCTGAACTACTACCTGCTGTGCGCCTGGCCGGGCGAGTATGTCGACGACAGCCAGTCGCGCTTCATCAACGAGCGCGTTCACGCCAACATCCAGAAGGACGGCACTTATTCGGTCGTCCCGCGCATGTGGGGCGGCATGACCTCGCCGGACGAGCTGCGCGCCATCGCCGACGTCGCCGACAAATATGCGATCCCGGCGGTCAAGGTGACGGGCGGCCAGCGCATCGACCTGCTGGGCGTCAAGAAGGACGACCTGCCGGCGGTCTGGGCCGACCTCAATGCGGCCGGCATGGTCAGCGGTCACGCCTACGCCAAGGGCCTGCGCACGGTGAAGACCTGCGTCGGCAGCGACTGGTGCCGGTTCGGCACCCAGGACTCCACGGGCCTGGGCATCAAGCTCGAGAAGTTCATGTGGGGCTCGTGGGCGCCGGCCAAGGTCAAGCTGGCCGTGTCGGGCTGCCCGCGCAACTGCGCGGAATCGACCTGCAAGGACATCGGCGTGATCTGCGTCGACAGCGGCTACGAGATCCATGTCGGCGGGGCCGCGGGCCTGCATATCCAGGGCACCGAGCTGCTGACCAAGGTTCCCACCGAGGAAGAGGCGATCCAGCTGATCGCCGCGGTCATGCAGATGTACCGCGAGGGCGGCTGGTACCTGGAACGGATCTACAAGTGGATGGCCCGCATCGGCCTCGACACGATCCGCGCGGCCACCGTCGACGACCTCGACAACCGCGCGGCGCTCTACGCCCGCTTCGTGAAGTCGCAGGAAACCGCCCAGATCGACCCGTGGGCCGAGCGCGCCACCGGCGGTGTGGCGGCTGGCGAATTCAAGCCCATGGCGACCCTTCCCCTGGAGATGGCGGCCGAATGACCGTTCAAGCCCATATCGACCCTGACTGGCGTGACGTCGGCGCAGTGACCGACATTCCCGAGCGCGGTGCGCGTCGGGTGGCCACGGCCCAGGGCGACGTCGCCGTGTTCCGCACCGGCGACGGCAAGGTCTTCGCCCTGGTCGATCGCTGCCCGCACAAGCACGGTCCGTTGAGCCAGGGCATCGTCCACGGCCACGGCGTGACCTGCCCGCTGCACAACTGGGTCATCGACCTGGCCACCGGCCAGCCCACGGGCGCCGACGCCGGCAAAGGCTGCACGCCCGTGGTGCCGGTGCTGATCAAGGACGGCCGTGTCCTGCTGGCCCAGCCCGTGATGGCGGTCTGACCGCATGGCCGACGGCTCCGCAGCGCTCACCACGATCAAGACCACGTGCGCTTACTGCGGCGTCGGTTGCGGCGTTGCAGGGGCAGTCGGAGAGGGACGGTCGGTGTCGGTCGCCGGCGACGCCGTCCACCCGGCCAACTTCGGGCGGCTGTGCTCGAAGGGCTCGACGCTCGGCGCGACCGTCAGCCTGGAAAGCCGGATCTTGGAGCCGACGATCGGCGGCAAGACCGCTTCGTGGGCCGAGGCCACGGCCCTGGTGGCCAAGCGCTTCAAGGACACCATCGCGCGCCACGGCCGCGACAGCGTGGCGTTCTACGTCTCGGGCCAGCTGCTGACCGAGGACTATTACGTCGCCAACAAGCTGATGAAGGGCTTCATCGGCTCGGGTAATATCGACACCAACAGCCGGCTGTGCATGGCCTCGGCCGTGGCCGCCCACAAGCAGGCCTTCGGCGCCGACCTGGTGCCGGGCTGCTACGAGGATCTCGACGCGGCGGACCTGGTGGTGTTCAGCGGTCATAACGCCGCCTGGACCCACCCCGTCCTGTTCCGCCGCATGGAGGCGGCCAAGGCGCGTGGCCAGAAGCACGTGGTCATCGACCCGCGCCGCACCGACACCGCCGAGGGCGCCGACCTGCACCTGGCCATCGCCCCGCAGAGCGACGTGCGCCTGTGGAATGGCCTGTTGGCGGATATGATCCGGCGAGGCGCGATCGATCACACCTACATCGCCGAGCACGTGAGCAATTTCGAGCAAGTGATTGTCACGCTTGCGGAAAACGATCAATCACTCGCCGCGGTCGCCGCCGATTGCGGCGTGGCGATCGAGGACCTGCAGACCTTCTACGACCTGTTCGCCGCCCATGAGCGCACGGTCAGCCTCTTCTCGATGGGGGCCAACCAGTCGGCCCAGGGCGTGGCCAAGGGCCTGTCCATCATCAACGTCCACCTGGCCACCGGCCGGATAGGCAAGCCGGGCGCCTGCCCGTTCTCGATCACTGGCCAGCCCAACGCCATGGGCGGCCGCGAGACCGGCGGCATGGCCAACACCCTGGCCGGCCACATGGACTTCGCCCCGGCCGACCGCGACCGGGTGGCCCGCTTCTGGGGCGCGCCCGACACTGTCCGCGCGCCAGGCCTGAAGGCCGTCGAGATGTTCGAGGCGGTGCGCGACGGGCGCATCAAGGCGATCTGGGTGATGGCCACCAATCCGGCCGTCAGCCTGCCCGATAGCGGCGCGGTCCGCGAGGCCCTGGGCAAGTGTCCGTTCGTGGTGGTCTCCGACTGCGTCGAGACCGACACCACCGCCTTCGCCGACGTCAAGCTGCCGGCCCTCGGCTGGGGCGAGAAGGACGGCACGGTCACCAATTCCGAGCGCCGCATCTCGCGCCAGCGGGCCCTGTTCCCGCCGCCGGGCAATGCGCGGGCCGACTGGAAGATCATGGCCGACGTCGCTACGGCCATGGGCTATGGCGGCTTCGGCTGGGCCAATAACGCCAGCGTCTTCCGCGAGTGGGCGCGCCTGACCGCTTACGAGAACCAAGATCGCGTACTGAATCTGGCGGGACTTTCAGGTTTGACGCCAGAGACTTACAACGAACTTCTGCCGATCCAGTGGCCCGTGAAGGCGGACGGCAAGGGCACGCCGCGCCTGTTCGTCGACGGCCGCTTCCAGACCCCCGACGGCCGCGCCCGCATGGTTCCGGTCAAGCCGAAGGGGCCGGCCGAGGCGACGGGCGACGCCTACCCCATGTCTTTGAACACCGGCCGCATCCGCGACCAGTGGCACACCATGACCCGCACGGGTTTGGCCCCCGACCTCTGCCGCCACGCGCCCGAGCCCTATGTCGAGATCCATCCCGACGACGCCGAGGCCCTGGGCCTCAAGGACGGCGCCCTGGCGCGGGTGACGACCTCGCGGGCCGAGGCCGTCGCCGTGGCCAAGGTCAGCGACCGTCAGCGTCGCGGCTCGCTGTTCATGCCGATGCACTGGACCGACGCCTTCGCCCCGTCGGGCCGCGCCAACGCCCTGGTCGCGCCGAACACCGACCCGACCTCCGGCCAGCCGGAATTCAAGCACACGCCCGCCCGCGTCCGCGCCTATCGCGAAACCTGGAAGGGCTTCTTCCTGAGCCGTGACGCCGTCATGGCCCCGGGCCTGGATCTCGTCTGGCGTCGCATCCCGCAGGACGCCTGCCAGCAGCACGAGTTCGCCGGCCGGGGCGAGCAGGGCCAGCGCGACGCCCTGCGCAAGGTTCTGATCAAGAAGCTGGACGGCGAGGTCGTCGCCTACGAGGACGCCGCCAGCGGCGCGCGCCGCGAGGCCTGGATCGATGGCGGCAAGCTGGTCGCCGTCTTCTACATGACCACCACCGGCCGCTTGCCGCCGCGCGACTGGCTGGTCGACCTGTTCGCCGAGCAGACCCTGTCGGCCCAAGCCCGCTCGGCCCTGCTGTTCGGCCGTCCGCCGGGCGCGCCGGTCGACAAGGGCCCGATGATCTGCGCCTGCCTCAAGGTCGGCGCCAAGGCCGTGAACGCGGCCATCGTCGGCGGGGCCGATACGCCCGACGCGGTCGGCGCGGTCACGGGCGCGGGGACCAATTGCGGGTCCTGCCGTCCGGAAATCGCCCGAATGATCAAAGCCTTGGCCGTTACTCCTAAGGAGCCCGCCCATGTCGGTTGAGAGTAAGCTTGGCAAGGTGCTGCTGGTCGGCGCGGGTCCCGGTCCGGTGGACCTGATGACCGTCCGCGCCTTCCGCGCCGTCGAGAGCGCCCAGGCGCTGCTCTACGACGCCCTATGCTCGGAAGAAGCCATCGCCCTGGCCCCCGCCGGCTGCGTGCGCATCCAGACCGGCAAGCGGGCCGGCAAACCCAGCATGAAGCAGGACGAGATCAACCGCTTGATGCTGCGTCTGGCCCGTAAAGGCCTTCGCGTGGTGCGGCTGAAAGGCGGCGACCCGTCGATCTTCGGCCGGGTCGGCGAGGAGGCGGCGTTCCTGAACGGCTTCGGCGTCGAGACCGAGGTGGTGCCCGGCGTCACCGCCGCCTGCGCCGCCGCGGCCCAGTTCGGCTTCCCGCTGACCCATCGTGGCGAGGCGCGCCGGGTGGTGTTCACGACCGCGCGGTTGGAAGCGGGCAAGCTGTCGGGCGACTGGAGCGCCGCGGCCGATCCCGAGGCGACCTTGGCCGTCTATATGGGCGGCGACGTGGCCGGCGACCTGGCCCGGCGGATGATCGAAGCCGGTCGTCCGGCCAACACCCCAGCCGTCGCGGTCGAGAAGGCAGGCGGCCCCGACGCTCGGCTGTATACGGCGACCCTGGCCACCCTGGCCGAGCGCGTGGCCGAGGCCGGTGACGGGCCGCTGCTGATCGTGGTCGGCGAAGTCGCGGCCCAGGCCCATGCCGTGGCCGAGATCGCCGATCTGGCGCGAAAGACAGCCTGAATTCGGCGTAATGAAGCAAGGCCGTCCTAGGAATCGCCGCGCTCAAGGCTAAGGTTCCGCGCGTCGCGCCGTAGAGCGCGGGAGGAGTGCGGTCGATGTTGCGTCTTGGCCTGGCGGGCGTGCTGTCCCTGATCCTGGCGGCGGGAACCGCCTCGGCGGCCGACCGTCGCGCCTTGGATCTGGTGCGCCAAGCCTTGGCGGCTCAGGGCGGTGAGGCCCAGTTGCGCGCGTTGGGCGCCGTGGAATGGGACGCCTCCGGCTACCGCAACCTCCTCGAACAGTCCGAACGCCCGGAGGGGCCATACATTCCGGAGTTCCAGACGGTCCGTGAGGTCCACGACCTGAAGGCGGGGCGTTTCGCCCAGCGATTGAGCGTGGCGGTCTATCCTGCCTATACCGCCACGACCGGCATGACGGTCGACGCCACGGCGGCTATGCAGACGGCCGGTGAGCGGCGCAGCGCCGGTTCACCGGACCTGGTCGTCTATGCGCGGGAGCGTGTGGCCCTGTCGCCCGAGCGCCTCCTGCTGACCGCCCTGGACGCCGACGACCTGCGCGCCCTGCCTACCAAGACCCTGCAATCGGTTCGTCACGACGTGGTGACCTTCACGTTCGACGGCGCTCCGGTGACGATCTACCTGAACGGCGGCAGCCACTTGCCGACGGCCTTCGACTATTCGGGGCCGATGGCGCGCCGGGGTTACTGGAACTACCTGGGCGACGCGACCATGCGCACCTACTGGAGCTTCTGGTGGCTCGGAAAGGGCGGCGTCCGAACGCCCATGCAGTGGAACATCGAGGTCAATGGCCTCCCGGACTCGATGTTCGCGATCAAGCGCCAGGTGTTCGACGGCCCTCTGGACGAGGCCTTGCTGACCATCCCGCCCGAGATCCGCGCGGCCTACGATCCCAAGGCCAGTCCGACGGACCTGGAGCAGCGCCCGCTAGGCTCGCGCGCCAACCCGGCTCAAGAGCTGGCGCCGGGCGTCGTGATGATCCCCGGCGCCTGGTACGTCGCATTGGTGCGGCAGGACGATGGCGTCGTGGTGCTGGAGGCGCCGATCTCGTCGGGCTATTCGGCCAAGGTTATCGCCGAGGTCGAGCGGCGGTTTCCTGGCGCGCCGATCAAGGCGGTCGTTTCGACGTCCGATGCGTGGCCCCATCTGGCGGGGGTTCGCGAGTATGTCGCGCGTGGCATCCCGGTCTATGCGGTCGACGTGAACCGGCCGGCGCTTTCGCGACTGGTTTCCGATCCCCGGACGAGCAAGCCCGATACGTTGGCCAAGAAGCCCAGGGCGCCGGTCTGGCGCTTGGTTTCCGGCAAGACCGTGATCGGCGCAGGACCCAATCGCCTGGAGCTCTACCCGCTGCGCGGCGAGGCCAGTGAGCGGCAAATGATGGTCTATCTGCCCGAGCACCGTCTGCTGTACGGCAGCGACCCCTTCCAACGCGGCCGCGACGGAAGCTATTCGACGCCACAGGCGGTCAGCGAGTTGACCCAGGCCGTGGCGCGTGAGGGGCTGGGCGTCGACCAATTCTTCATGATGCATATCGGCAAGACGCCCTGGAGCGCGCTCGCCGATGTCGCCGCCAAGGCCGCTGTACATGACACGCCGACGGGCGAATACTGACAGTAGGGTGGCAGCAGCCTTCCTTTAGAACGGTGTTCAACGAAGACGCATACCGAGAGGGACGCCCCATGCTGAAGACCTATACCGGCAGCTGCCACTGCGGCGCGGTGCGCTATGAAGCCGACATCGACCTGGAAGCCGGCACGGGTCGCTGCAACTGCTCGATCTGCAAGAAGACCCGCAGCTGGGGGGCCTTGATCAAGCCGGACGCCTTCCGTCTGCTGGCGGGTGAGGATCGCCTGGGCGAGTACAAATTTGGCACGATGAGCGGCAACCACCAGTTCTGCTCGACCTGCGGCGTGCGCACCTTCGGGCAGGGTTATGTCGAAGAGATCGGCGGCGCCTTCGTCTCGATCCAGGTCGCCACCCTGGACGACGCCACGCACGAAGAACTGGCCGCCTCGCCGATCAACTATGGAAACGGGCGCGATAATCTCTGGTGGGAAAAGCCGAGCGAGACTGAGCTCCGCTACCTCTAACGGCTCGCGTCATGACCAGCCTTCGCTTCAAGGCCAAAATCGAGATCAACGGCATCAATCCGTTCGTGCCGGTCGACGCCGAGCAAGCCGCGCGCCTGCGCGAAGGCTGGCGAAAGCCGATGCCGGTCCTGGTCCAGGTCAACGGCGCGCCGGCCCAGCCCTGGCGCATCAACATGATGCCTCGGGGCGACGGGGGCTTCTTTCTCTATTTGCACGGCGAGGTTCGCGAGGCGGCCGGGGCCGGGGTCGGCGACACGGTGGATGTCGAGGTCGCCTTCGACGAGGCCTATCGCGGCGGTCCGGCCCATCCGACGCCCGAGGCGTTCGCCGACGGTCTGAAGCGCGACCCGGCCGCGGCCAGGGCCTGGGAGGCGCTGACGCCGAGCCTCCAGAAGGAAACCCTGCGCCGCTTCGACAGCGTCAAGTCCGAGGAAGCCAAGACGCGCAACATCGAGGCGGCCCTCGCCGTTCTGGGCGGGGCGCCGGGCCGTTTCATGGCCCGCGAGTGGAAGGATGGCGCGGTCCTCTAGGCCAGCTTCCCAAAGGCTTGGTCGAGATCGGCCTTCAGGTCGTCGACCGCTTCCAAGCCGGTGTGCAGACGCAGCAGGGGGCCTTCCAGGTTCACCGGTACGCTACGGTTCTTCAGCTGCGGGTCGCAGTGGATCGCCAGGCTCTCATAGCCGCCCCAGGAGAAGCCCAGGCCGAACAGCTCCAGACTGTCGAGCAAGGCGTGGACGGCGCTCTGCGAGCAGGGTTTCAGCACCACGCCGAACAGGCCACAGGCGCCGGTGAAGTCGCGCTTCCACAGGGCGTGACCGGGATCGCCGGGCAGGGCGGGGTGTAATACGCGCGACACCTCCGGACGGTCTTGCAGCCAGCGGGCGATGGCCAGGCCGTTGTCCTGGTGGCGCGGCAGCCGGGTGGCCAGGGTCCGCAAGCCGCGCAGCATGGTGTAGGCGTCGTCGGGCGACACCGACCAGCCGATGTCCCACATGGCGTCGCCTAGCTGGTTGCCGATCACGGTGTCCATGGTCGTCGCCGAGCCCATGAAACAGTCCGAGTGGCCGCCGACATATTTGGTCAAGGCCTGGACGCTGATCGTCACCCCATGCGCCAGCGGCTTGAAATAGAGACCGGCGGCCCAGGTGTTGTCGATCAGGGTTAGGATCCCGCGATCGTTGGCGGCCTTGGCGATGGCCGGGACGTCTTGCATCTCGAAGGTCAGGGAGCCGGGCGCCTCCAACAGGATCATCCGGGTCTTCGGCGTCGTCAGGGCCATCAGATCATCGGGCGTGAGGGCCGGATCGTAGTAGGTGGTCTGGACGCCGAAACGGGTCAGCACCCGGTCGCAGAACCGGCGCGTGGGCTTGTAGGCGCTGTCGACCACCAAGATCTCGTCGCCGGCCTTCAGCACCGCCAGCATGGCCCCCGTGATCGCCGCCAGGCCCGACGGGTAGAGGGTGACGTCCGGCGAACCTTCCAGCTCGGCCAGGGCCTGCTGCAGGGCGGCGGGTGAGGAGAGGCCGGTGATGCCGTAGGACATCTGAGTGTCGTCATACAGTGACGCCGCGTTAGGCATCAGCACCGTCGAGCCGCGCTGAATGGGCGGATTGACGGTCCGCGCCAGGCCGGTGGGCTGGGAGCCCTTGCGGATCAGGCGGGTTTCTTCATCCATGGGGGCACTCTTCGGCGACGCGATCTAAGCCTTGTGGTTTAAGGCTCCGCGCGCGGGGTTCAAGGAGCGATCGGTGTCGGTGCGGTTCGGCTTGGCGGTTTTTGCGGCGCTTGTCTTGACGGGCTGCGATCGTCCCGCGCCTTCTCCGGACCCGAAGCCCGCCGAGGTCGTCGCGCCGCTGGCGATCAAGCCGGCCGGGCCCAGCCCGACGCTCAAGGCTATTCGTGCGCGCGGCGAGCTGCGCTGCGGGGTCAATCCCGAGCTGCCAGGCTTCGCTTTCCAGGACAATGGCGGGCGCTGGCGCGGTTTCAACGTCGCGTTCTGCCGCGCCATCGCCGCTGCCGTGCTGGGCAAGCCCGACAAGGTCCGCTTCGTACCGCTGGGCAACGAGGAGCGGATCGCGGCGCTGCGCTCGGGGAAGGTCGATGTCCTGTGGCGGAACACTTCTTGGACCTTCTCGCGCGACGCCGGCGACCAGCTGGACATGGCGGCGATCTCGTATTTCGACGGCCAGGGCTTCCTGGTTCGCCGCAGCCTGAACCTGACCAGCGCCGTCGAGCTGAACACGGCCAAGATCTGCGTCCAGAGCAATGCCACCTCGGCCCAGAACCTGGAGGACTTCTTCCGGGCGCGCGGCATCGCCTACACGGCCATGGTCTTCGATCGCGAGGACCAGGCCCGCGCCGCCTACCAGGCCGACCAGTGCGACGCCTTCACGGCCGACATCTCGGCCCTGGCCGCGGCGCGGTCCGTAATGGACGACCCCGGCGCCCACGTGATCCTGCCGGACGCCATCTCAAAGGAGCCTCTGGGCCCGCTGGTGCGCCAGGACGATCCGGCCTGGACCGACATCATCCGCTGGACCCTCTACGCGCTGGCCCTGGCCGAGGAGCACGGGATCACCCGCGCCAACGCCAAGACCATGAAGACCGGCGCCGATCCCGAGGCGCGGCGGCTGCTGGGCGAGGGCGGCTACGGCGCCATGCTCAGCCTCGACGCCGACTGGGCCTATCGCGCGATCACTGCCGGCGGYAATTACGGCGAGATCTTCGACCGCGAGATCGGCGGCGGCTCGGCCTTGAAGCTGGATCGCGGGCTGAACGCGCTGTGGAACGCGCCCAAGCCTGGTCTGCTGTACGCGCCGCCAATGCGCTAGCCGGCCGGCCCGGTCGCCACCGGCGTGTCCGCCAGGCCGCCCCATTCCGTCCAGGAGCCGTCGTAGACCGCCGAGCGCGGCTTGCCCATGCGCGCCAGGGCCAGGGCCACGACCGAAGCGGTAATGCCCGAGCCGCAGGTCGAGACGATAGGCCTGTCGATATCGATGCCGGCGGCTTCGAACACGGTCTTCAGTTTGTCGTCCGGCAGCATCGTGCCGTCCGGCGCGATCATCACCGACAGCGGAATGTTGCGGGCCCCCGGCATGTGGCCGCCGCGCAGGCCGGCGCGCGGCTCGGGATCCTTGCCCTCGAAGCGGCCGGCGGCGCGGGCGTCGATGATCTGCTCGCGGCCGCTCTCGACGATCCCTCGCATCTGCTCGACCGAGCGGTAGATGTCGGCCTGGTAGCGCGGGGTGAAGTGGCGCTCCTGCGGCGAGGCCGGGCCGTCCTCGATCGGGCGACCCTCCGCGATCCACTTGGGCAGGCCGCCGTCCAGCACGACAACGTCCTCGTGGCCCATGGCGCGGAAGTGCCACCAGGCGCGGGCGGCCGGCAGGATGCCGGTGGTGTCGTAGACGACGATCCGCGAGCCGTCGCCCAGGCCCAGCTTCTTGACCCGGGAAGCGAACTTCACCGGCGTCGGGATCATGTGCGGCAGGTCCGAGGTTTCGTCGGAAATGTCGTCGATGTCGAAGAACACCGCACCCGGGATGTGGGCGGCCAGGAACTCCTTGCCCGGATCACGCTGGGCGGCCGGCATGTGCCACGAGGCGTCGACAATGCGCACGTCCGGCGCGTCCAGGTGTTCGGCCAGCCAGGCGGTGGAGACCAGCGGATCGGACGGGGTGCTCATGGACAGGCCTCTTCGGAATCTGACTCGGGGACGACCTTACATCCAGGGCGGCGTCGGCAGGCCCTTTTCCTTGAGGAACTCGGGATTGAACAGCTTGGACTGATAGCGCGAGCCGTGGTCGCAGAGGATGGTCACGATGGTGTGGCCAGGGCCCAGTTCCCTGGCCAATTTGATGGCGCCGGCGACGTTGATGCCCGACGAGCCACCCAGGCACAGGCCCTCGTACTGGACGAGATCATAGATCACCTCGAGCATCTCGATGTCGTCGACGCGGAACGGATGGTCGACGACCAGGTCCGTCAGGTTGGCGGTCACGCGGCCCTGGCCGATGCCCTCGCTGATCGAGGTTCCCTCGGACTTCAGCTCACCGTCCTTGTACCAGGCATAGAGCGCCGCGCCGTGGGGATCGGCCAGGCCGATCTTCACCGACGGCTTGCGCTCGCGCAGGGCCGCGGCGACGCCGGACAGGGTGCCGCCCGAGCCGACGGCGCAGATGAAGCCGTCGACCTTGCCGGCCGTCTGCTCGAAGATCTCGGGGCCAGTGGTCCGGTAGTGGGCGTCGCGATTGGCGACGTTGTCGAACTGGTTAGCCCAGATCGCGCCGTTCGGCTCGGTCAGGCTAAGTTCCTCGGCCAAGCGCCCGGAATAGCGGACATAATTGTCGGGATTGGAATAGGGGACGGCGTCGACCTCGACCAGTTCCGCGCCGAGCAGACGGATGGCGTCCTTCTTCTCCTGGCTCTGGGTGCGGGGGATGACGATCGTGGTCTTGTAGCCCAGGGCCGAGGCGACCATGGCCAGGCCGATGCCGGTGTTGCCGGCCGTGCCCTCGACGATGCGGCCGCCGGGCTTCAGCAAGCCCTTGGCCTCCGCGTCGCGGATGATGCCCAGGGCCGCGCGGTCCTTGACCGACTGGCCCGGGTTCATGAACTCGGCCTTGCCCAGGATCTCGCAGCCCGTGGCCTCGCTGGCGCGAGCGAGACGGATCAGCGGGGTGTTTCCAATGGCGTCCAGGACGCTGGGGAGGACGCTGGGCTGGGYGGTCATGGCGGGCCTTCTTCGGCGGCTCTGGGGCGGTTCCGGACCGCTGGTAGATCGTGCGGCGGGCCACCGGCGCAACCCCAGTTTTCCTGAAGGCGGGTGAGTCCCACGGACAAACCTTGAGCTTGGACGTGGGCTTGGCGGGTTATCCACAAAACGTTGTCACGTAATGCTGAGCCTGGCGGCTCACCATCAGCTCCGGCTCAAGCCCAGCTGAATGACGTTGGTCCGCTCGGTGCGGAAACCCGCCTCGCAGTAGCTGAGATAGAACCGCCACAGCCGCCGGAACCGCTCGTCGAAACCGTCCTTGCGGATGTCGCTCCAGGCCGCCTCGAACCGTCGCGCCCACTCGGCCAAGGTGTCGGCATAATTCTGGCCGAAACGCTTGAGATCGCTCCATTCCAGGCCGGCGCGCTCGGTCTCCTCTTTCAATCGCGCCTCGCTGGGCAGCATGCCGCCGGGGAAGATGTAGCGCTGGATGAAATCGGTGCGGCCGCGATAGCGCGGGAACAGCTCGTCGCGGATGGTGATGATCTGCAGGCCAGCGCGACCGCCGGGGCGCAGCACCTCGCGGATCTTGCCGAAATAGGTGGGCCAGTATTCCTCGCCGACCGCCTCGAACATCTCGATCGAGGCCACGGCGTCGAACTGGCCCTCGACGTCGCGATAGTCGATCAACCGGATGTCGGCCTTTTCCGAAAGACCCTGCTCGAACAAGCGCTTGCGGGCGAAATCGTACTGGGCCTGGGAGATGGTGATGCCGGTGACCTGGGCCCCGACCTCCTTGGCCGCGAACTCGGCGAAGCCGCCMCAGCCGCAGCCGATCTCCAGCACGTGCTTGCCGGGCGCGAGGTCGATGGTCTTGGCCAGGGCCGCGTACTTGGCCTGCTGGGCCTCGGACAGCGGCTGGTTGGGCCGCTCATACAGGGCCGAGGAATAGGTCATGCTGGGGTCAAGCCAGCGCGAGTAGAAGCCGTTGCCCAGGTCGTAGTGGGCGTGGATGTTCTTGCGCGAACCGTCGCGGCTGTTGCGATGAAGCAGGTGGTACAGGCCATTGACCACCCGCATGATCGGATTGCCGGCCAGCAGGGGCGTCAGCCTGTCGAAGTTCAGCGAGAAGGCCTCCAGCACTGCGGAGAGGTCCGGCGTCTCCCACTCGCCCGCCATGAAGCCCTCGGCGAAGCCGATAGAGCCTGACGAGAAGGCCCGGCGGATGAAATGATAGTCGTTGATTTGGACTGTAACGTCTGGACCGGCCTGACTGCCCTTGACGGTCAGCGTCTTGCCCGTCGGCAGTATCCAGGTGACCGAGCCAAAGTCCCAGTTGGCCGCCAACACGCGAAGCGCGGCGCGGAAGGCGGCCGGGGCGGCCTTCAGGTCGGGATCGTTCCACAACGCAGTATCCAAGGCAGGGCCTCGCATCCAGGTTACGCGTTTATTAGCGCCGTTAACGACCGGCTCGTAAAGCCCTGGCTCAGCTAGAGGCCACAATGGGCTCGCAAGGCCCGTTCGCGCGCCTGGGCGTGACCCACGATTGGTCGCTCATAGAAACGTTTGGCTTCCGCCGGCAGATACAAGAGGCAGGTCCGGCCGTTATCGGCGGCATGGCGCAGCGCGGGATTGTCGGCTAAGCGCAGATCTCCAACGCGCCCTCATCGGCCGCTGGCAAATCCGCCGATGGGGATGGTGGACGCCTTTGAGGCCTTCTGGTTCGCCCTGAAGCAAGTTTCGCGGGCGTCGAGCGGCTTTTACGAGCGGCCGTGGCCCAACATGCATGCGGCTGGGACATTTTCAGTGAAATGTCACATGCCGCGCCTCGTAGCCGGGCCCGACGGGCGGATGATCGATTTCGAGGTGTCGACCTGGGGATAACCGCCGCGAGCGGTGGGCGCGACGACCTCGAACGAGGACCGCATGTCGATCTATCGGCTACCGATGGCGGGTTGTTCCGCCCTTGTCCTGCTGGCGCAAGCCCAGGCTGCTTTCGCGAGCAATATGGCCCGTCCCCCCGGGAGTTCCGGCAGGGACGCGAACCGAGCGGCGCCGAGACTTTAAACTGAAGCCGTGGCGTGGTGCGGCGTATCGGCTTGGTTGAGACGTCCAGCGCACCGGAAGCCTCGACGTCGTCATTCTTCGGCTGCGCCTATCAACTCTTCCAAAAAATCGTTTAGCGCTCGGAAGGCGCTTCGGACAGCGTGACCTTGAGGTTTACGACAACGTTGTCGTTCGTGGTTGACCTCGTCGAAGCAGAGCATTGGCGATGAGCGGTTCTGTCTGAACGGCTCCGTTCGCCGCCTTTGATTCAAAAGAAAAAAAGACAAAGGGGAGGATAAAATGCCCATCGGGAGAACCCGTCGGACCGTGTTCAATTTGCTGGTCGGGGCGTCGTCGCTCGCCCTGACCTGCGCTTCGCCGGCGTGGAGCCAGGAGCGCGTCACGGCGCCGGACCAATCCAAGGCCGACAACGGATCAAGGGCCGACAAGGCGGCCGTGGTCGAGGAAGTCGTCGTGGTCGCCACGGGGACCAACATCGCCGGCGTCAAGGCGGTCGGCAGCGAGACGGTAACCCTGACCGCGGAGGACATCCGCGCCACCGGCCTTACCGACATCCACCAGGTGCTACGCACCATGCCGCAGATCCAAAGCACGCCTAATTCGGGCGGCTCGGGCTTGAACTTCCGCGAAGGCGGCACGACCGGCTACGGCGGCAATCCCACCCAGGGCACGGCCGTCAACATACGCGGGATCGGCTACGGCGCGACCCTGACCCTTGTCGACGGCCGCCGGGTGGCGCCCAGCGGCGCCTCCGACGCCTTCACCGAGGCGATCCAGGTGCCGCTCGCCGCCTTGGAGCGCGTTGACGTGATCGCCGACGGCGCGTCGGCCATCTATGGCGCGGACGCCGTCAGCGGCGTGATCAACTACGTGCTGCGCAAGACCTATGACGGAGCGGAGATCTCCGTCCGCGCCAATACGAACCGCTTCTCCGAAGAGACCGGCGCGGCGTTCACGGTCGGTTCGCATTGGGACAACCGGCTGGGGCGCGGCAACGTGATCCTGACCGGCGACGCCATGCGCCGCACGCGCGGCAAGCGTTCGGAAAGCCCGTTCCTGAGGCAGGACCTGCGGCGCTTCGGCGGCCAGGACAACCGCGTGCTGAACGGCGCGATCGCGTCGGGCGGGGTCGGCAACCTAGTGGTCAGTCAGAACGGCGCCGGCGGAACCACCTATACCTACTATGGCCTGCCGATCGGCGCCGGAACGGGCGTGACGGCGGCGCAGCTGACCGGGACCACCCTGGTCGACACGGGCGACTACAACGACTACCTGCCGGACGTGAAGCGACAGCAGTTCTCGCTGTTCCTGAACCAGGAGCTGAGCAGCTGGCTGACGGCCTATTACGAGGGCTTCTACACCCATCGCAAGACCTCGACCTTTCAGTACGACCCCAACACCGGCAGCAGCATCACCGTCTGCGCGGGAACACCGTTCTACGTCACAGGGGTGGCGGGGACGCCCGGCTCGGCCACGGCCAACTGCCCGGGCGGCGGCGAGACCTTCGACATCAACTTCAACCGCTATGTCGGGCTGACCGAGACCTATAACCCCAACACCGCCTACACCCAGACCGTCGGCCTCTCGGCCACGCTGCCGGGCGGCTGGAAGGGGGAGGCCTACTATACCGGCGGCCTCGACCGCACCTGCGGCATCTGCAACCTCGGCAAGAACGTCAATCTCGACGCCTTCGCCGCCCAGGTGAACGCGGGGACGCTGAACCCGTTCAGCACGACGCCCCTGACCTCGACCCAGCTGGCCAGCTTCACCGGCTCGAACGTCCAATACAGTCGCAATGTGATGAGCGACGCGGTGGTGAAGTTCAACGGGCCGCTGTTCCGCCTGCCCGGCGGGATGGTGCGCGCGGCCGTGGGCGCGGAATATTCCGACCAGCACGAAAGCCTGACCAACGGTGCTAGTCGCGGCGCGGCCAACGTCTTCGCGATCGACAACCGCTCCGACGAGACTCGTCGGGTCAAGTCGTTCTTCGCGGAGGTCTACGTCCCGATCGTCGGACCGAACAACGCGATCCCCCTGGTCCAGAGCCTGGCGATCGACCTAGCCGCCCGCTACGACGACTATTCCGACTTCGGTGACACCACCAATCCGAAGGTCGGCCTGACCTGGACCGTCAGCGACACCCTGGCCGTGCGGGCCTCGGCCGGCACGTCGTTCCGCGCCCCGACCCTGACGGACAAGAGTCCGGTGGTCTATTCGGCCGAGCTGGTCGGCCTGCCCACGGTCAACAATTCTGGCGATCCCGCGATCGGAACCCTGTTTCCCGGCTACACCAGCGCCCTGGTCGCCCTGGGCAACAATCCCGACCTGCGGCCGGAGACGGCCGACACCCTGTCGGTCGGTTTCGACATCACCCCACCTTCGCTGCGCGGCCTGCGGGTTTCGGGCACCTACTACCGGATCGACTACCAGAACCAGATCTCGAACCCCAACCGCGATCTCTATCTGTCGAGCTCGGCCAATCGGGCCGCGTTCGCCAAGTACATCACGCCGATCAGCAATCCAGCGGGCTGCGTGGCCGCGAATCCAGCGACCTATGATCCGAAGCTGCGCGACTACCTGGCCAGCCGGATCGCCGACTATGTGGTGCCAATCAGCGGTGGCTATTGCCAGATCAACGTGATCCTCGACGCCCGCAAGACGAACCTGGCCTCGACCTTCCAGGACGGTTTCGACCTGCAGGCCAGCTATCTGTTCGACACCGACTGGGGCCGTTGGAACCTGGGCGGATCGATCACCAAGATCCTGCACAACAAGGTCAAGGCCTCGCCGTCGGTGGCCGAGATCGACCGCCTGGACCAGCTCTACTATCCGATCAGCCTGCGGGGCCGGGCAAACCTGGGCTGGAACCGGGGAAGCTGGAGCGCCAACCTGTTCCTCAACTATGTCGGCGATTACGCCAACACCGCGCCGCTGACGGTCAATAGCGTGGTGATCGGTGACGCCAAGGTTGGCGCCTGGACCACCTTCGACCTGGGCCTGGCCTACATGGTCCCGCGCGATCGCGGCCCCGGCTGGCTGAAGGGCGTGCGCGCCTCGCTCAACGTCCAGAACCTGGCGAACAGGGATCCGCCGGTGGTTCTGACGGCTGGCGGCGCCTACGACGGCAGCGCCCACAACGTGCTCGGCCGCCAATGGTCGCTGCAGATCAGCAAGACGTTCTGATCTGCGGCGCGGCTCGAGCTTTCAAATATGACATGCGGCGCCCCGACCGGGCGCCTCGGGAGAAACGAAAATGAGAATGGTTTTGTGGGTTTCCGCCTGTGCGCTGGCCCTGGGCGTCGAGGCCGCCAGCGCGACCCCGGTTCCGGACGTCGTGAAGATCAGCGCGGGCAAGGTCCAAGGGGCGATCGACGATGGGATCCTGTCGTTCAAAGGCGTTCCGTTCGCCCAGCCGCCTGTGGGCGAGCTGCGCTGGCGGGCGCCGCAACCGGYCAAGCCGTGGACGGGCGTGCGTCCGGCCAAGGCCTACGGCGCCGACTGCATGCAGGAGCCCTTTCCCAGCGACGCGGCGCCTTTGGGCACGAAACCGGCCGAGGATTGCCTGGTCGCCAACGTCTGGCGGCCCGCCGAGGCCGCGGCCAAGAAGCTGCCGGTCATGGTCTGGATCTATGGCGGCGGCTTCGTGAACGGCGGCAGCTCGCCGTCGGTCTATGACGGAAGCCAGTTCGCTCGCCAGGGCGTCGTCTTCGTCAGCTTCAACTACCGCCTGGGCCGGTTCGGCTTTTTCGGCCACCCCGCCTTGACGGCCGCCAACGCCGACGGCGGACGCCTGGGCAACTATGGCTACATGGACCAGATCGCGGCCCTGAAATGGGTCAAGGAGAACGCCGCGGCATTCGGCGGCGACCCCGACAACGTGACCGTGTTCGGCGAATCCGCCGGCGGCGGCTCGGTGCACATGCTGCTGACCTCGCCGGAGTCCAAGGGTCTGTTCCAGAAGGCGGCCATCATGTCCGGCGGCGGTCGGGGCAGCCTGATGGGGCCGCGTCGGCTCAGCCAGGACCTGCCGGGCATTCCGTCCGCCGAGACGATCGGCGTCAACTTCGCCAAGTCCGTTGGGGTCGAGGGAGCCGGGCCGGAGGCGCTGGCCGCCCTGCGCGCCCTACCGGCCGAGAAGGTGTTGGCCGGGTTGAACATGGCCGCCATGTTCAATCCCAACGGTCCGCCCACCTACGGCGGCCCGATGATGGATGGCAAGATCGTGGTCGCCGACCCCGAGGCCGCCTATCGCGCCGGGACCCAGGTGAAGGGGCCGGTGATGGTCGGGGCGACCAGCGCCGACATCGGCTTCGGCTTCGCCCAGTCCAAGGACCAGGTGTTCGACCCGTTCGGTCCCCTGAAGGACGCGGCCAAGGCCGCTTACGATCCCGCCGGCGACGTTGACGTCCGCCTGGTCGCCTACAAGGTGGCGATGGACAAGATGATGGTCGAGCCCGCGCGGTTCGTGGCCAAGCTCATCTCGGCCCAGGGGGCGCCGGCCTATGAATACCGGTTCTCCTACGTCGCCGACTCGATGAAGAGCGAGTGGAAGATGGGGGCGCCGCACGCCACCGACATTCCCTACGTCTTCGACACCGTGAAGGCCAAGTACGGCGTGGCCCTGACCGCCAAGGACGCGGCCATCGCCAAGGCTGCCAACGCCTATTTCGCCAACTTCGCCAAGACCGGCGACCCGAACGGGCCGGGCCTGGCCAAATGGCCGGCTTACGACGCCAAGGCCGATGTCCTGATGGATTTCGGCGCAGACGGCGCCGCGGTCGCCAGGCCCGAGCCTTGGAAGGCGCGCATGGATGTCACGGAGGCGGCCGCCAAGCCGTCGGCCGCGACGGCCGGCCGCTAGGAGGCGAGGGGAACATCATGTCTAGACGCATGCTGCTGAGCAGCGCGACGGTCTGCGCCGCGCTTGCCCTGGCTTGCCAGTCCTCGGCCCAGACCCCTCCCGCCGAGCGCCCCTGGATGAACGTCAAGCTGTCGCCGGACGAGCGCGCCCGGTTGCTTGACCAGGTCCTGACGGAGGACGAGCGCTACGGGCTGTTGCATGGGATCATGCCGCTGCCGTTCTTCCCCGGCGCCAAGATCCCCGAGGACGCCGTGCCGGGCGCGGGCTATGTCGCGGGCATTCCACGGCTAGGCGTGCCGCCTCTGCGCGAGACCGACGCCAGCCTGGGCGTCGCCAATCCCGGCGGCCTACGCAAGGGCGACACGGCGACGGCCCTGCCGGCGGGCCTGTCGCTCGCCGCCAGCTGGAACCCGGACAACGCCTATGCCGGCGCCGCGGTGGTCGGCGAGGAGGCGGCGCGGAAGGGCTTCAACGTCCTGCTGGGCGGCGGCCTGAACCTGGCCGCCGAACCGCGCAACGGCCGCAACTTCGAATATCTCGGCGAGGATCCGTTGCTGGCCGGGACCCTGGCCGGGGCGGCGGTGCGGGGCGTCCAGGACCGTCACGTCGTCTCGACCGTCAAGCACTTCGCCCTGAACGACCAGGAGACCGGGCGCAACGTCGTCAATGCCGTGATCGACGAGCAGGGCTTCCGCCAGGGCGAGCTGCTGGCCTTCCAGTTTGCGATCGAGAAGGGCCAGCCCGGCTCGGTGATGTGCGCCTATAACAAGATCAACGGCCACTATGCCTGCGACAACGACTTCCTGCTCAACAAGGTGCTGAAGGGCGACTGGGCCTGGCCGGGCTGGGTGATGTCCGACTGGGGCGCGGTTCCCGGAGTCGGCGCGGCCGCGAACGGTCTGGACCAGCAGTCTGGCGCGCAGCTGGATCGGCAGGTCTGGTTCGACAAGCCGCTGCGCGAGGCCGTTGGCAAGGGCCAGGTCCCCGAGGCCAGGATCCACGACATGTCGCGTCGGATCCTGCGCTCGATGTTCGCGGTCGGCCTGTTCGACACCGCGTCGCGCCAGGGCCAGCCGGCCGACTACCCCGCCGGCGCCAAGGTTTCCAGAACCACGGCCGAGCAGGGGATCGTGCTGCTGAAGAACGACCGTGGTCTGCTGCCCCTGGCCAAGGGCGCCAGGAAGATCGTAGTGGTCGGCGGCTATGCCGACACGGGCGTGCTGTCCGGCGGCGGTTCGGCCCAGGTGATCACCGGAACCGGCAACGCAGCCGCCGTCCCGGTGGGAGGCGAGGGGCCTCTGGCCGCTTTCGCCTCGCAGGTCTATCACCCGTCGTCGCCGTTGAAGGCGATCAAAGCCAAGCTCGGCAAGGAGACCGTGGTCCGTTTCTCCGACGGGCGCTATCCGTCGGAGGCGGCGGCCCTGGCCAAGGACGCGGACCTGGCGATCGTCTTCGTGACCCAGTGGATGATGGAGTCGATCGACGCCGGCGACCTGTCCCTGCCTTCGGGCCAGGACGGACTGGTGGCCGCCGTCGCCGCCGCCAATCCCAACACCATTGTGGTGCTGGAGACCGGCGGGCCGGTGCTGATGCCTTGGCTGGACCAGGTCGGCGCGGTGGTCGAGGCCTGGTACCCGGGCGTCAAGGGCGGCGACGCGATCGCGGATGTGCTGTTCGGCGACGTCAATCCCTCCGGGCGGCTGCCGATCACCTTCCCGGCTTCGCTTGACCAGCTACCCAACCGCCAAGTCGCCGGCTTCGGCTATGTCGGTCCCAGCTTCACCGATCCGCCCGAGGTCGTCGCCGAAAAGACCAAGGGCTTCGACGCCCCGCGCCCGCAAGGATCGGACATCGGCTATCGCTGGTATGCCCGCAAGGGCTTCAAGCCGCTGTTCCCGTTCGGCCACGGCCTGTCGTACGCCCACTTTACCTATGGCGCACTGAAGGTCGCCGGCGGCGACACGGTCACCGCCAGTTTCGACGTCACCAACACCGGCGACAGGCCCGGCGCCGACGTGCCGCAAGTCTATCTGACCGCGCGCTCGGGAGCCCCGGAGCTGCGCCTGCTGGGCTGGTCTCGCGTCGAACTGCGGCCGGGCGAGACCAAGCGCGTCACCGTCACCGCCGATCGGCGACTGCTGGCCGACTTCGACGTCAAGGCGCGCGGATGGCGGGTCGACGCTGGAACCTACGAGGTGGCCGTTGGCGCGTCGGCCGCCGCCCTGAACGCCAAGGCCGCCGTGAAGGTCAAGGCGGGAACACTGAAACCCTGAGCGCCTGTCCTGCGCTTTGACGGCCGCCCGTTCCTCCGCGGGCGGCCGTTCTTTTTTCCGGGCGCGCGCGCAGGCCGTCAGTGCGAGGTCATTCCGAGATCGCCGGGCGACTCAAGCGTACGGCGTCGCCATGGAGCCGGATGCTCTCGATGAAGGCGGCGACGATCCGGCGCATGGGCACGCTGCGTCGGCGGATCAGCACGATGTGCCGGGCAAAGCCGGGGTCGTCGACCTGCCGCGCAACCAGATGGACGCTGCGCACCTCGGGTGAGGTCGATGGCAGGATCGCCACGCCCAGCCCGGCCCCGGCCAGGGCCGCGGCGGTCAGGGTGTAGGTGACTTCGCAAGCAGGGGTCACGCTCAGGCCGTTGGCCGCGAAGGCGCGATCGACGGCCGCGCGGGCGCTGCTGTTGCGACAGGTCAGGATCAGGGGATAGCGCGCCAAGGTGCGGACGGTGATCCGCTCGACCTCGCTCAGCGGGTGTCTCGGACGAAAGACGACCAGCAGGTCATCCTGGAACAGGTCCTCGCTATCCAGGTCGGCATCCCCATCGTGGCGAACGCAAATCCCGAAAT
The DNA here is from genome assembly GCF_056401555.1 of Caulobacter sp. P4_E5. Taxonomy (NCBI): domain Bacteria; kingdom Pseudomonadati; phylum Pseudomonadota; class Alphaproteobacteria; order Caulobacterales; family Caulobacteraceae; genus Caulobacter; species Caulobacter sp. P4_E5. Next base: position 14,711 of record NZ_JBFUJD010000050.1, on the reverse strand, counting down.
CCACGTCGCCCGAGCGGACCCGCGCCCGGACCTGCTCGTCCATCGCATCCTCGACGACGAAGGTCGCCTCCGGGCGATCGGCGCGAAAACGGCGGATGATCTCCGGCAGTACGCTGGCGGCGCAGGACGGCAGGCAGGCCACGCGGATCATGCCGCCGGCGCGAGCGGCGTGATCCCGGGCGTTGATCACCGCGCCTTCCAGATCGTTGACGATCCGCATGAAGACGGGCAGCAGTTCGCGGCCCGCATCGGTGAGCTCCACGGTCCGCGTGTTGCGATCGAAAAGCCGTAACTCCAAGCCCTCTTCCAGTTGCTGGATGCGGCTGGTCAAGGCCGGCTGCGACAGATTCAGGACCTCGGCGGCCTGCCGAAAGCTGTTCGTCGACGCCACCGTGACGAAGCCCCGAATTTGGCTGAAGGTGATCCGCAAGCCGTTGAGCAATGGCGCGACGCGGTCGTCCATCGGTTCGATCCTCCCATACGCCGGCGTTATTCACCGGTCTGAGAATGATCGAACGGCGGCGACGGATCGCCGTCCAGTGTAATCGCCGTAATCTAGCGTTGAGGGAGAAGCCCTAAACCGCCTCAGGCGCCCTCGATGAGGTTGAAGGCGCGTCCTCCCGCCCGAGTAAGCCCGCGATCGTCCGCTCTTGAATCGGTTCGCGTTCAAACTCGGCCGGAACCGCGGGGGAACATTAGGTCGGGCGGGTCAGAACAGCGCGTATTCGGGCTTGCCGTACGTTCCGACGATGTCGACCGCGAAGGTCGCGCCGTCGGCCAGGTCGGTCAGGAAGGCGTCGTTTGACTTGGCGTACATGCCCACGTCCTCGGTCGCCGCCGCCGCCAGCAGCCAGCCAACCATCGCCGCCTTGGTCCCGATCCCCGTCGCGCCGTCGCCGCCATAGCTCGCCAGATAGTCGACGCGGGGGTCGATCAGGGCATGGACCTTGGCGTCGTCGGGGGTGACGCCGAAGATCGTCTTGTAGGCCTCGCGCGTGGTCTCGAACAGCGAGAGCTGGCCGTACTTGGCCGCGAAGGCGTCCTTGCCGTCGCCGTACTTGCCCAGGTTCACCGCGAAGTTGATGTAGCGGTTCACCGTGTTGAACTGGGCGTAATAGGCGCTGTTGAGGTTGGCCGTGTTCGGGCCGGTTGGCGAGACCAGGTAGTCGATGCCGCCCAGGCTGGGAATCTTCCCGGTGAAGAATTGGTAGCTCAGCGTCGCCACCGAAGTCGTCGCCACGGCCGCCTTGACCAACTGACTCGCGGCCTGATCCATGTCCTGCGTCCCGACGCCCACGCCCGTGATCAGCTGGCTTCGGAGATCGACATGGCCGGCGATCGGGGTCGCCTCGCGTAGGATGTTGGTGAAGGCCGTCATCACCCGCGCGGTCGAGGGCAGATCGTTGGCGATAACCTTCAATGTGTTGTTTTCGGCCGCGGCGAAGGCATAGACCTTACCCGCAGCATCGGTCAGGGCGGTCGCCAGATAGGGCAGTTCCACTGACAGCTTGGTGAACTTCCCCGCGCCATCGTTGATAAAGATGCGCGAGCCCTGGCCCGCGCCGCCGGTGTCGACGCCGGCGATCATGTCCTTGAAGCCGTCGCCGTTGACGTCGACCGCCTGCAGCGTCTTGTACCAGTAGAGCGGAACGCTGGCGCTCGGGCTGGCGGCGCTCTGCGGCAGGCGGATCTGAGTCTCGTCGTGGAACTTGCCGTTCCCATCGTTGATCAGCAGCTGGATGTAGCCCACCGTGTAGAAGTCCGGGGTACCCGCCGGACCGCCGTTCGTCACCGCGACCGCCAAGTCGACCAGGTTGTCGCCGTTGAGATCAATCGGCGTCACGGCCATCACCGCCTCGTGGCTGACGCCGCTCTCCGGTAGCGCCACGGGGGCGATGGTCGCGTAGCCCTTGCCGTCGTTGAGATAGACCTCGCTGGGGCGTGTCGACTCGTTCCAGCGGCCGGCGATCAGGTCCGCCTTGCCGTCGTTGTTGACATCGACCAGCGCGCCCATCGTGTTGCCGGGGTTGTAGCTGGTCCCCTGGTAGTAGGCCGGCATGTTCGCCGTATCGAGCGTGAAGCCGCCCTTTCCATCGCCCAGCAGGATCTGCAGGGCAGGACCYTGGCCTGGCGTGTTGGGGGAATAGGCATGGATGGCGAAGGCCACGACATCCAGATGTCCGTCGCCATTGACGTCGCCCACCGCGCCGCCGTGGGTGAAGATCTTGATCTGGGGCAGGCCCGTCGATGACGCAGCGTAGCCCCCGCCGCTTCGGGACAGCATCACCGCGTTCTGCCCGCCCGGGAAGGGCTGGCGGTCCGGACCCGATTCCAGGATGAAGACGTCCGGTCGCCCGTCCTCGTTGAAGTCGCCGACCAGGGCGCGGGCGACATAGAAACCACCGGCCGCGGTGGGTAGGCTCGCGGAAGCGTCGACGAAACCGCCCTGGTCGTTTCCGCTGAACAGCCAGAAGGGCGAGACGCTGTTGAAGTTCGAGGCGTAGTCGATGGTGGGCGTGATCAGGTCGGCCTTGCCGTCGCCGGTGAAGTCACCGACCAGCAGTTGCTGCATCACGTTGCTGGAGAGGCTGAGCGACGTCAGGACCGTCCCCAGCACCAACTTGCCGTTGGGCAGGTAGTTCGCCGCGTTGATCGTGACGAGGTCGGAGTTGGCGCCCATGAACTGGATGCGCTCGACATTGGTCAGCACGGTCGTGCCGTTGTCTCCGCCGGGAAAGTGCTTCTTGACCGTGAAGGTCCGAGTCGCGGAATCGAAGGTGATCGTCGCATCCGTGGACTTGCGATCATAGAAGACCGCCGTGTCGAAGCCGCCGCCGCCGTCGACCACGTCGGCGCCGCCACTCAGCCAGAAGCTCTCGTCCGCCGCCGAGCCTGTGATTTTGTCGCTATGGGGAGAATCCTGGACGCTGAAGAAGCCGCTGAGTGTGTCTGTCCCGCCAAGGCCGTCCTGCGCCACGCCCTTGGCCAGGTCCACCACCACACCGGAGGTCGATGTCCAGTAGGCCACGCCCGCCGACGCGCTCGTTCCCTTGAGGACGTCATTGCCAGCTCCGCCCACCGCGATGCCGGACTTGACGGTGATCGTGTCGTCACCGCCCTCACCATAGATGTTGCTGCCGTTGGCTATGCCCTCGGCGGCCTGATCGATGATGTCCGCCCCGCCGGAGCCATGATAGTCAGCCATTTGCTAGTCCCTGGTGTGTCCCGAACCGTCGCGCCGCGGGACCGGTCGCCCCCGCGTGGCGCATAGGGTAGGGGTATAGAGATTCGCCTCATCGCCGTTTGTAGGGTGTGCTGTCGTCGACATCGCATGGTCGTTCTCGCGGGTCCAGAATCGCGGTCTCTGCAAGAGTCTTAGCGGCGGATCCGCCGTTCGAGCCCGTCGACGAAGGTGAAGACGACGGGAACAACGAGCAGGCTGAGCGCCGTCGAGGTTATGAGCCCACCGATCACGGCTATGGCCATGGGCTGACGAAAGCTGGAGTCGGCGCCAAGGCCTAGGGCGATCGGCGCCATGCCCGCGATCATCGCCACCGTCGTCATGACGATGGGGCGAGCGCGCTTGTGGCAAGCATCGATCAGCGCCGCATGCCGTGAAAGGCTCCGCTTCTGTATGCCGACCAGCGCATGTTCCACCAACAGGATCGAATTCTTCGACACGATGCCCATCAGCATGACCAGACCGATCATGGCGGGCATGCTGAGCGAGCTTCCGCCCGCGAGTAGGGCGACGAACGCGCCGCCCAACGAGAGCGGCAGCGCCGACAGGATGGTGATCGGCTGCAGGAAGTCTCTGAACAACAGGACCAGTACGCAATAGATGCTCAGAATGCCGGCGATCATCGCCGTGACAAATCCGGCGCCCAACTCCTCGCCCATCTCGGCGCCGCCGGCGGGAACCAGCGAGACGCTTGGGGGGAGGGTGCGAATGACCTCGAGCGCCCGGACCTTCGCCATGGCTTCGCCGAGCGGCATGTCGCCCAGTCCCGCCGACACCGTGACGTGACGCTTGCGATCGTAGCGATCGATCTGCGAGGGGCCGCTCTCGAACCGGATATCGGCCACGCTGGCCAAGGGCGCGGGGCCATCACGGCCAGCGACCCGGAGGGCGCCGATGGCGAGCGGGTCACGGCGGTCCGCATCGGCGATCCGGGTCCGGATGAAAATCTGCCGATTGTCGAGGTTGAGGCGCGCCACCTGGGAGTCGAAATCGCCGCTCGTGGCGATACGCACGGCCTCGCCGATGGCTTCGGTGGTCACGCCGCGCTCTGCTGCGCGCGGGAGGTCGGGGCGGATGACGATTTCCGGCTGTTCCAAGCTTGCCGTCGAGGTGACGTTCGACAGGCCGCGGACGCCCCGGAGTTCGCGTTCAAGACGCTGGATCGTGGCTTTCAACAGCGCGGCGTCGTCGCTGGCGAGGATCAGGTCGAGCCGACCGCTGCCGCCGTCGCCCACCGAGAACCGCGCGCCGGGCACGGTCTTCAGCTGTTCGCCGATCGCCGCCTCGATCCGGGTCTTGGAAGGCCGCTGATCGCGTGGCTCCAAATTGACGATCACCGAGCCTTGGCGGACCCCAGCGACGTCGTCGCCACCCGGCCCGCCGCCGCCGGCCTGCCCGATCGTGGCGAAGATGCTTCTGACTCCGTCCACGCCCGCGACGGCTTGGCGAACCTCTTCGGCGACCTTGGATGTGGCGTTCAGCGCACTGCCAGGCGGCAGTTCGAATGAAAGCTCGGTGGCGCCACGATTGTCGGGCGGTAGGAAGCCGGTTGGGATCAACGGCAGGAGGGCGAGGGATCCAGCCAGGAACGCCATGGTCGCCGCAGCCGTGATCTTGCGGTGGGAGAGGCACCAGTCAGCGGCGGCGAGGTAGCGCCGCATGATCCACCCGTTCTCGGGCTCGGGCGCGCTCTCGCCCTTGAGGAAGTAGGCCGCCATCATCGGCGTCAGCAGGCGGGCGACAAGCAGCGAGGCGAGCACGGCGATCACCGCGGTCCAGCCGAAGGGCTTGAAGATCAGGCCCGCGAAACCCGGCATCATCGCGGTCGGCAGGAAGACGGCCACGAGGCTCAAGGTGGTGGCGATTACCGGTTTGGCGATCTCCGTCACGGCGTCCTCGGTCGCCTGTCGGATCGGCTTGCCCTGTCGCCTGTGGCGCTCGATGTTCTCCACCTCGACGATGGCGTCATCGACCAGGATCCCGATGACGACGGCCAGGGCCAGTAGGGTCAGGGTGTTGAGCGTGTAACCGAACAGCGCCATCGCTGCGAAGGTCGGCAGGATCGAAAGCGGCAGCGCCGTGGCGACGATGATTGTGGCGCGCCAGTCGCGCAGGAAGAGCCAGACCACGATCACGGCCAGGATCGCGCCCTCGTAGAGCATCGACATCGAGCCCTCATACTGCTCGAGGGTGTAGTCGATCGAGCCGCCGACCGGGGTCAGGGAAAGGCCCGGCGTCTTGCCGATCTGCGCGGACAGCGCCTTGACGACAGCCTTGGCGACCTTGGCCTCGTCAGCGCCCCTGGCGCGGAGAACCCGGAAACCCACGACCGGCCTGCCGTCGACAAACGCCGCCCGCGAGCGCTCGGCCGCGCCATCCTCGACCGTGGCCAACTGATCGAGCCGCACGTGACGCCCGTCGGCGAGCACGATCGGCAAGGCCGCCAGGTCGGAGACGTTCGCGACGATGGCGACCGTACGGATCGCCTGCTCCGCGCCCCCGAGCTGACCGCGGCCGCCCGACGATTGCTGCTGCATCTGTCGCAACGCGCGCGACACGTCGCCGGCGGTTAAGCCCAGCGCCGCCATTCGAACCGGGTCGACGCTCACGCGCGCCTCGCGCTCGACGCCGCCCAGTCGCTCGACCTTGCCCACCCCGGGCACGGCGCGGATCGCCTTGGTTAGGGTGTCATCGACGAACCAGGACAACTCCGTCTCGTCCAGTCGCGAAGACTCGACCGCATAGACCAGGACTGGCGACACCCCGAACCTGGCGGCTTCGACGGCGGGCTGCAGCATGTCCGCTGGCAGGTCCGCGCGGATGCCGTCCACGGCGTCCTTGGTCTGGATCAGCGCGTCGGAGAGCGGCTTTTCCAGTTGAAAGGCCGCCTCGACCCGCACCGTGCCGTCGGTGATCGAGGTTGTGAGGTGGCGCTGCCCATCGACCGTCGCCAGCGCGTCCTCGATGGGCCGGGCGATCTCGGTTTCGAGCTGGGCGGGCGTCGCGCCGGGAAGCGTCGCGGTGACGGTCACCGACGGCGGCGACATGYCCGGCAAATCCTGTACGGCCAACAGATTGAACCCGCGAAGACCCGCGATCGTGAGCAGCAGGAAGAGAAGGATGGAGGGGATCGGATTGCGGATCGACCAGATGGCGAAAGTCATTGGGCGCCCCCTTGCGCGCGCGCCACGCGGACGATGTCGCCGTCATCGACGAAGCCCGCGCCGCGAACGACCAGCCGTTCGTGCCCGACCAGGCCGTCCATGATCTCGACGAGACCCTGGTTCCGGCGTCCGGGCTTGACGGCCCGACGCCGGACAGTCGGCGGTCTCAGGCCTTCGTCGACGACCATGACAAAGCTTCGCCCGTCGCGGATCACCAGGCTCTCGGCGGGAACGGCAAGTCCGGGCGATCGGCCTGCGACGATCTCTCCGGACACGTACATGCCCGCCCGCGCCCGATTTCCTGGCGTGATGTCGGCATAGATGACGGCCAGGCGCGACTGGGCGTCCATCGTCGGCGCGGTCTGACGCACCTTCGCGCTTGCCTGGCTCCCGTCGGGTAGATTCAGGGTAACCCTCTGGCCGAGAGTCACGGCCTTGAGTTGCGGCGCGGTGAGTTCGCCGCGCCACTCCAGCCGGTCCTGGYGGATCATGCGAAAGAGTTCCTGACCAGCCGACACGACCGCGCCCAAGGTCGCGGGGCGGGCGGTGACTACGCCGTCGTCTGGGGCCAGGACGACGGTGTAGCGAAGCTCCAGGCGCTTGGCGGCCAGCAGCGCGGACGCCGTCTTCGCCTCGGTCTCGGCCGCGAGCACATCCTGATCGCTGACGCCGCCGCTGGCCTGCAGGGATCGCGCCCGCCGGCTGTTGGCCTCGGCCTGCTCCTGGCGGGCAAGCAGTTGGGCCTCCTCTGCCCGGAGCAGGGCGGGGCTCAGCCGCGCGAGCGCCTGGCCACGCCGGACGTGGTCGCCGACATCGGCCGCCACCTCGACGAGTTGATAGCCGCTGATCTGCGCGCCGATGCTGGCTTCTTGCCAGGGCGCGATGGCGCCGGACGCCGAGACAACGTCAGGCCAGATCACCGGCTTGGGCGTGGCGAGCGTCACTGTGAGGGCGGGAGCGGCCTGGGCAGCCGCCGGCCCTCGCGCGGTCTTGCCGGCGAAGACCAGATAGCCGCCGCCGAGCGCCGTGAGCGCCACCGCCGAGGCGAGGAGCCAGCGGCAGGCGCGGCCTTTAGCGAAGAAGGTCAGCGTGGGAGAAGGGCGAAATTCGATAGAGCCTGTGGGCGCGCTCGCCCGGGTATCGCGCATGGGCCAATCCTTGTTCATGAGGCGTCGCCGTTGAGGGGCGGGGGCGCTGAAAGCGGCGCTATTTGGAGGGTTTGCCGGGGCGCGCCCGTCGTACGGACCAACGTCACCCAGGCCCGGGCGTGATCGGCCGCGGCGGTGACGGCGCTTTCCTGCGCCCGGTTGAACTGGCGGCGGGATTCCTCCAGTTCGATTTGGGCGATCGAGCCGGCTCGCCAGCGGGCGATGTTGACCTCCAGCGCGTATTGCGCGGCTTGGAGCGCCTCCTGAGAGGTCACGATACGCGCGCGCGCCGACTGGTCGGCGCTCAGCGCGTCCTCCACATCGCGCTCGGCCGTCCTGACGGCCAGGTCGAGGCGGGCGACAGCCTGGCGGTAGCTGGCCTCGGCCCCGCTCACCCTCGCCGCGCCCGCGCCGCCGTCGAGCAAGGGCCCGGCCAGGCCGATCCCGGCTGACCGGGCGGTAGAGGACGTCGTCGCGCCCAGCGCCCGGATCCACTGCTGGCTCAAGGCGGCCGCCAGGTCGATGCGGGGCAGCCGATCAGCCCGGGCGACGGCGATCTCCGACCATCGCGCCGCGGCCTCGCGCTCGGCGGCGATGACGAGGGGGTGGGCCAGCAGGACGCTCGCGGGCAGGGCTGGCTTGAACGCCGGGGGCTGGGCGATTGGCGAAGGGGGCTGTTGGGCAAGTCGTCGGATGGTCGCAATGTCCGATCCAGTCAGCGCCGACAACGCGTGAACTAGGCGGTGGCACGCTTCCGCCTGGACGGCGCGGTCGGTACGCGCCGACGACAGGTTGCTCGCGGCGGTCGCCAGGGCGACGGGCGCGAGGGCTCCCGCGCCAAGGCGCGTGCGGGTGACGGTCATTTCGGCCTCGCGCGAAGCGATGTCGCGGTCGCGGATTTCCAGAACACGGTCACAGGCGCTCAGGGCGAGCGCGGTGTCGGCGATCTCGCCGATGATGGACAGACGCGCCGCTTCGGCGTCAGCGGCAGCGCCGGTCAGGCGGTTCCGCGCCGCTGCCGCGCCTTGCCGAAGACGACCCCAGAGGTCGAGCTCCCATGAAAGGTTGGCTCCGACCGATCCCGACGACGCGCTGGCTATCCCTCCGTCGGCGCGGTCTCGCGATCGCGAGAGGCTCGCATCGACTCCGACGGCGGGGCGACGGCCCGCGTCCTGCGTGGTCAGCGCCGCGCGCGCCAGATCGACCCGCGCGGCGGCCTCCGCGAGTGTCGGGTTGTCGGCCAGGCCCGCGGCCACCAACGAGGCGACGACGGGATCTCCCAGCAAGGTCCACCAGCCGTCACGCTCCAGGGCGGTCGGCTCTGAGGCGACGCCCGGCGCGTTGCTCCACGCGTCGGCGACCTTCATCGGCGGACGCTGATAGGCCGGCTGGACGGCGCAAGCGCCGAGTAGGACTAAGGGCGCTAAGGCCAAGCCCGAAAGATATGGTTTCATGTTCAGAACCAGATCGAGCGCCTGAACGGCGTGTCGCCGCCCAGGCGCTCGGTTGCACAAGGGGCGGTGTCGTCAGGGGGTGACGGATGGCGCCGACGCTTCGGGTTCGGCGGGCCGGCCCGCGCCCGAAACCGAGGGCGCGTAGAGGCCCGTTCCAAAGCCGATGATCGCGCCCCCGACCATGCGGCTGGCGGACCGGCGCGGGCCGAAGCGCGCGCAGGGGTCCGGCTTGACGACCGGGCGGTTCTTTCTCGCCTTGGTCGCGAAGGCGTCACTGGCCGCCTTGGCGAAGGGTTCGGCCAATTGGAGGGCGTCGCCGACGGGCGAGAGCGACGGGTCCATCTTGCTGATGCCCTCGGTCGATTTCGCCCAGGTGATCGCCGCGACCTGTTGGCCATCGGCCGTCACCAGTTCCGCCTCGGCGGCCAGGGCGCCCGAAATCCGGGGACCCCGGAGCTTCACGAAGGGAACGGGGATGAAGAAGCTGGCCGCGGCGGTCGCGGCCGAGCCCGCCGGATTCGTCGGCGCGATGTGGGCGATCGCGGTGCGCACGCGCCCGGAGCCGGGTTCCGGCATGGGCGCGATCTCGAACCGTTTGCTGAGCCTGAAGCACATCTGGCGGTCGATTTCCTGCCGCACCAGGGCCTGGCTTTCCGGACGAACCGGGGCCTTGGCGTTGATCCTCAAGACGGTGGGCTCGATGTAGATGCGGGTGACGGCGTCGGAGGCCGTGTCGTCGCGCCTTTTGCGGGGTCCGCGTTCGCCGTTCCTCGCATCGCCCAGTCCCTCGTAGCTCGAGAGATAGCCCGAGCGGTCGGTGGGCATGGATTGGCAGGCGGTGAGCGTTGACAGGAACGCCAGKGCGAGGGCGGGCGTAATGAGCTTTTCTTGGCGGCGGAACGGGGGAGGGCGGACCATGCATCGATCTCCAGGGTGACGACGCACGCACCGTGGAGGTCCAAGCTGCCAGCAGCCTGTTAGAGCCTGCGCCTTGTTGAGCGGGTGTGTGTCGGAGGCGCCTCGATCACCGCGCCCTTTTCCCTGGGCGCGCGCCTTGACCGCTCGCGGCCCGCGCCTTCGGGCATCGCCGCCATGTAGCCAAGTCCGCGCAGAGCTCGAATCGAAACGGTCGCGCCCATGTCCGCCAGCTTTCGGCGGACCCGATGGACATGGAGCTGGATGGAGTTGTCCGTGAAATCCTGCTCCATCGAGTGCAGGCTTTCGCCCAACTGGACCTTGGTGATCACCCGCTCCGGCGACCTCAGGAAACGCTCGAGGATGATGCTCTCGCCGCGCGACAGTCCGGCCCGGGCCTCACCGACCGCCAGTTCTCTGGCCCCGACGTCATAGGCGACATCGCCATAGCGGATCACCTGGTCGGCCAGGGGAAGCTGTCGCCGGCCCAAGGCGCGAAGTCGCGCGACCAGTTCTTCGATCGCGAAGGGCTTGACCAGATAGTCGTCGGCGCCGGCGTCCAGACCCCGCACGCGTTCGCCGACGCTGCCCAGGGCGGTCAGTAGCAGAACGGGCGTGGCGAGCCCCGCGGCGCGTACGCGCGCCAGCAGATCCAGTCCGCTTTGCCGTCCCAGCATGATGTCGAGGATGACGGCCTCGTACGACGCCGACCGCCACGCATGCCAGCCGTCCTCGTCGGTCTCGAAGAGATCGACTACGAAGCCAGCCTTGGTCAGGGATCTGCGCGTCGCCTTGCCGAGTTTCGGGTTGTCCTCGATGAAGAGCACTCTCATGAGCGGGCGTCTCGGCGAACCCAACGGATGCTCGCGAACGGCGAAGGACGGCGCCAGAAATTCCGGGGTTCGTGAGCGGCGGACTCCGCTCCATGGCCACGCCTCGAGAAGTCCAGCACGAAGCGGGCTCCGGAGACGGAAGGGTCCAACCGCACGTCGCCACCGTGCAGTGTCATCACCCGCTCGACGATCGAGAGGCCCAGGCCAGCCCCAAGACCGTAGGTGTCGGCCTTGCTGAATCGGTGGAACAGCCGGTCCTGAAAGCCGAGCGGAACACCCAGTCCATCGTCGCTGACGACGAGACGGCCAAAGACGTCGATCGCGACCAGGATTTCGCTGCCGGGCGGGGTATGGCGCAGGGCGTTTTCGAGCAGGTTGCGCAGAGCGACCTCCACGAGGCCAGGCGCGCCATGGCAGTTCCAGCGATCATGGGCGCTCTCGAAGGCGACGCTGCGGCCACTGGCGACGATCGCGCCGGCCATTTCGCCGGTGAGGGCCCGGGACAGGTCGACCAGGTCGAAGGGAATCTTGTTGGGCTCCTCGCTGCCGTCGGCTTCGGCCAGGGCCAGGAGTTGGGCAATCAGGCGGGACAACCGGTCAAACTCCTCGATGGCGTCCTCACGCTCGTCGGCGTCAAGCAGGCTTTCGACCTGCGCGCGTAGGTTCGCCAAGGGCGTTCGCAGTTCGTGCGCCGCGTTGGCGGAGAATTCTCGCTGGGTCCGCCATCCGGCCTCCAGGCGATCGAGGGTCGCGTTGAAGGCGACCACCAAGGGCGTGATCTCGCGAGGTGTTGAGCCCAAGGGCAGGCGCTTGCTGATCGTGGCGGGACCGATGTCGCCGGCGCGCTCGGATATCTGGCGCAAGGGCCACAGGCCCAGATGCAGCGCGGCCAGAATGCCGACCATCATCATCCCCATCAGGATGAGAAGCCAGGGCAGGTTGTCGCTCGCTTCCCGGCCCAGGCGCGCTAGATCCACCCGCTCGGCGAAAGCCAGCCCCGTCCTGTCGGGATCGAAGAGCTGGATGACCATGAAGACCGCGGCCACGACGAGGGCGACCGAGGGAAACAACAGCCAAAGCAGGGAAGCGCCGCCTTCCTGGCGGGACGCCACGGCCTGTCGGCTCTTGACCCGATCGCGCATCTGCTTCTCCTCGACCGGAACGACAGAGGATGCACGCCCGGCTTGATCGTCGTGCGCGACAAACCTGCCACGGACATTTCAGCCCGATCGAAGGTAGGCGCAGGCCCATCATCGCCGTGATGGCGACATCGGCAAGGCGCCCCATCACCACGCCAAGTACGACGTCGATGAAGTGTCGGTGTCAGGCGATGGCGCGCGCCAAGGACGCCACGATCTGATCGGCCCGATCCTCAGGGACGTTCGTGAAGCTCAACAGCAGGCCCCGGTCCACGCCCGGCGTCAGATATTGACCCGATAGCGGCGTTGGCCTGAGACCGACCCGCGCCGCCCGCTGGGCCAATTCGAAATCGTCGCCCAGGTTCGGAAACCGACCCAGCACATGCAGGCCGCCAGCGCGGTGGGTGAGGGCGATCTCGTCGCCAAACCGCTGCTCCAACGCGCTGACCAGGGCGTTGCGGCGAGCCTTGTAGCAGACCGCCATGCGACGCAGGTGTCGGGCGAAATGGCCTTGGCGCATCAGTTCGGCCACGGCCAACTGTTCGAACATCGCCACGCCGCGATGCCGCAGCTGTTGAGCTGTCCTGGCGGCGTCCACCAGTTGAGGCGGAAGAACCAGATAGCCGAGTCGAAGGGACGGCAGCAGCGATTTGCTGAAGCTGCCGGCGTAGAAGACCCGCTGGTCGCCGTCCATCGCCTTCAGGGCCGCCGGCTTGTGGCCGCTGTAGTGGAACTCGCAATCGTAGTCGTCCTCCAGGATCCAGCGGTCGGCTTCGGCGGCCCAGGCCAGTAGGGCGCGTCGGCGCGCTGGCGACAGCGTGACGCCCAGAGGGAACTGGTGCGCGGGCGTGACGATGGCGAGCTTGGCTTGGGGCGCCTTGCCCCAAGCCCAGTCGACGTCCAGGCCTTCCTCGTCCACCGGAGCCGCGGCGATCGTCATGCTTCTGGCGCGAAGCGTTCGCTGAACGAAGCCGTAGCCTGGATCCTCGATCCAGACCGTGTCGCCCATGGTCAGCACTAAGTCGACGGTCAGGTTGAGGGCGTCCTGATAGCCGTGGGTCACGACGATCTGTTGTGCGTCGCAAGCGATCCCGCGCGATACGGCCAGATAAGCCGCGATCGCCTCGCGCAGCGCCGACAAGCCCATCGGATCGGGCGCCACCATTTCGTCGATCGGCAACTGGCGCGCTTGCCGCGCGAGAATCCGAGTCCAGGTCTTGCGAGGAAAGAGATCAAGCGCGGGCAGGCCAAGCTGCAGGGGGAGCCAGGGTTCGGATGAAGGCTGGGATGTCGGAGCGGCCGGCTTGTCGGGCGACGGGCGAAAGCTCGGACTGACGATCGTTCCGCCGGGGCGACGGGCGATCAGGCAGCCCTCGCCGGCCAGGCGCGCGTAGACCCCGTCGATGGTCCCGCGCGCGACGCCCAACTGGGTGGAAAGGCTGCGCGTCGAGGGCATCCGCGCGCCCGGCGACAACCGTCCATCATGGATCGCGCCATGGATACGCTCATAAAGCTGATCATGCAGCGGAAGTCTTGAGGCGCGGTCGATGGCGAACGCGTCGAGGCGAGGCGCGAGATTCATGGCTCATTGAATTTCACCGAAAATGGCTCTGTGCAATGGACCATTTACTGCCTCTAGTCGGACGGTCGTCCTTGATGGCGAGCAACAAGGGCAGGTAGCGTTTCGATGAGTGTTTCGACCAGCTCGGGGCCGAATTCGGTCACGACGGACCGTGCGGCCCAGGCCGTGCTTTGGCTGCCTGTCGCGGCGGCGATGCTATATCCTTGGGCGCTGCGAGCGTTCCATGGCGCCGCGGTGAACGCCGGCAGCCTCTCGCCGCTCGCCTGCGTCTGGCTCGTCGCCGCCTTCGCCCTGCCGCTCTCATGTCTGGCGCTGATATCGGTCGATCTTGCAAAATTCGATGTCTCGGCGCGTCGTCTGGCCTTGGCGGGGCTGGCGGCGCCGCCGCTGTTCGTCCTGACCGGCGTCCTGTCCGGCCTGCTGCATTCACCCGTGAAGGATCTCTGGATCTGGTCCGTCTTATGGATCGGCCTTGGCGTGGCGTCGACGTTCGGCAAGCCGGGCTCAGCCGCAGGTGCGACGGCGCCCTCGGCCCCTCTGCGCATCGCCCATGGCGCCACGGCCGCCGTGATCCTGCTGTTCGTGACGTTCCACCTGTTCAACCATCTGACGGGCCTTCTGGGGCCCGAAGCGCACGCGCGGGTGATGGCCGTTGGCCGCCGGGTCTATCGGTCACGCCTCGTCGAGCCAGCGCTTGTGGTCCTCCTGCTGCTCCAGGCGGTCAGCGGCGTCGCCATGGCCTGGCGCTGGAGCGCTCGGCCGACGGACTTGGCGCGTACGATCCAAGTAGGGTCTGGCGCCTATCTGGCCGCCTTCATCGTCACGCACATGAATTCGGCATTCGTGTCGGCGCGGGCAGTCCACAAGATTCAGACCGATTGGGCCTGGGCGACGGGCGCGCCCGACGGACTGCTGCTCGACGCCTGGAACATCCGCCTCGCGCCGCACTATGCGTTGGGCGTCTTCTTCGTCGTCGCGCACCTGTTCTGCGGCCTGCGCCAGGTTCTGCTCGCGCATGGGATGCGCCAGGCGGTCGCCAACCGTCTGCTGGGCGCGGGCCTGGCCGGCGCGGCGGCGCTGTCGGCGACGATCACGGCTGGGCTCTGTGGGCTGCGCCTCTAACGCCACAAGGGAGGCCAATCGGAGCTACGGCCGGAGCACGACGGCCTTCTCTAACGCCCGATCCAGGAACTGTTGCGCCGGACACCTACGCGGCATGGATCGAAGTGTTTGGG